>JBDHYT010000016.1:0-15828 GCA_039811485.1 Marinilabiliaceae bacterium
CCCGACACCACGACACCACGACTTCCCTACCCCACGACCTCCCGACTCCACTACTTCGCGACTCCAAAATTTTCAATCCATTACTCCACAAAAAACAGATCAGACATTATTTTATCCGAAATCAGAAAATATAGTTCAGAAATAAAATATCTGCCATTCTCAAATTCAATTTCACCCAACTCAACTTTTCGTTTTACCAAACCTATAAAATAGTCAACAAATTTAGGATTCACTCTGTTTTTTAAATTTTCGAGCAAAACGCCAGATTTCGTTCTAAGGCCAAGCATCACACATTCGTTGTAAATATCGATTTCTGATAAATGCTCATTTTCAAAAAAATCTTCACTCTGTTGAGCCAAACCATCACAATACTTTTTGATATTGGCAACATTCCAAAATCTATTCTCACCATCAAACGAATGGGCACTTGGTCCCAAACCCAGATACCTGTCGCCACTCCAGTATGAACTGTTGTGCTTCGATTCAAAAGATGGTTTTGCAAAATTTGAAATCTCGTAATGCACATAACCTTCTTCAGCCAACATATCACGCAAAAGCAAAAACTGCTCATTACTTTCATCTTCACTCAGCTCTTTCAATAACCCTTTGCGAACTTGCGTAGTTATTTGAGTACCCTCTTCGTAAATTAGATGATAAGCCGAAAGATGGGGAACATCCAATTGAATAAATTTCTGTACGCTCTCTTTCCAATCATCCAACGACAGACCAGGCAAACCATATATCAGATCGACACTTATATTTTCGATACCGGCAAGTTTGGCCATACGCACAGCATCAATAGCCTGACTGGCATTATGCCTTCTCTTGACAAGTTTCAAAAACGAATCGTTAAAACTTTGAATTCCGTAACTAATCCGATTAACTCCCATATTTTTCAAACCCACAAGGTAATCCAAAGAAACATCATCGGGATTAAGCTCAACTGTAAATTCAACTACCGAACTCAAATCAAAAGTATCGCGTAGAGCTTCAACAATAGTAGAAAACTCATCGATACTAAGCACCGAAGGAGTACCACCACCAAAATAGAGAGTTCTGATAATATCGGTTTGAAAAAAAGATTGTCGAACAACAATTTCCCTTTTTAAAGCCAAAATAAAATCGCTTTTCAAATTTATATTTGTAGTTTTATAAAAATCACAATACGAACAGTTAGTTTTACAAAACGGAATATGAATATACAATCCTGCCATTTTTAGTAATTGTTTCACGTGAAACATTTTAAAATCAAGTAGTTATAGGTGAGTTATCAACAAGTTATCAACACTTTATAACCAAAAAACCTTAATTTATCAACAATGAAAAACTTTATTATAAACTTCCATAAAACCTTATTAATAAGCGGTTTAATACTCTTTTTAAGTGTCGCAAACTTCAATAAAATACCAACACCCGGATTATTATCCTTCGAGAATGCCGATAAAGTAGTTCACTTTATAATGTATTTCACATTAAGCATGGTTGTGATGCTCGAATTGTATTACAGCCACTCGAAAAAAATAGCCAGACAAAATCTGCTGGCCATAAATCTAATTCCACTACTGATGAGCATATCATTCGAGTTCATCCAGGAATATTTCACAACAACCAGAACAGGAAGTACTGCCGACGAGATATTTAACATCTTGGGAATCATCACAGCAATATTTGTGTTCCGATTTGTAAAAGATGTACCTTTCATCAAGTCAGTTACAAAATTTCCTTTCAAAGCCTGATAAAGTCATCCTTATTCTCCATCTTAGAAACAATGTTACCAATGGTTTCACTCTTAAAAAAGGTAACGAAACTACTTCGTAAGCCATGGTAAGAGTCATGGACAGAGCAGGTTTTATTTCCCGACTGGCACGGATGATTACCAATTAGGCAGTTTGTAAACATATCATCGCCATCCACAGCAATTACAATATCGTAAAGAGTGGTGCGCTTACCATCCTCAACCAACGAAAAACCACCATTTGGCCCTTTGGTACTCAGCAAAAGCTTCTTTTTCACAAGGCTTTGCAATATCTTACCTAAAAATGGGGTAGGAATATTCAGTTGGTCTGAAATTTGCTTTATTCCTATTTTCTTGCCATCTTCATAATGATAAGCAAGATATATCACAGCCCTAATGGCATATTTACAAGTATTAGACAGCATTGTTTATATTTTTATGCAAATTACTTAATTTTTTTTGATAAACTGAACTATTTTTCAAAAATGATTGATTATTCAACTGATTTTCAATACCAAATATTTGAAAAACGAAATCAACAAATAATCAACAATATCCACAAAAAGATTGTTATTAACTGTGAAAAACTAATGATAACTATTTGGAAAAAGTGTTGTACTTTCTCAAAAATTGGTTACACACAACTACTAATTCACAAGCAAATAAGTTAACACCTTTTTATCACATCATTTATCCACAGTAAAACCATTACTAATCAACATTGTTTAAATACTAATTTATTAACTTTACACCCAATCAACAGTTGTTGATAAAGTAGATAATATTGAAGATTTTCAAATAATTGCACAATTTTTGCCTGTTGATATCCTTTGGATAGGAGGCTACAAAAACGCAATAAACGATATTTGAAAGCATTCTTCAAAAAAGATTTAAACAGTACTAACAGACCATTATTATAATTATTTCTTTTAAAATCTTTCGACAATGAATAATATTAAAAATAGTGTGTTGATAAACGGATTTGTTGATGAGCAAATAAACCCATCGATAAATCTAAAAGATGAGATTCTCAAGTTGAAAAAAGAGAAGAACGTGCTTATAATGGCGCATTACTATCAAACCAGTGACATACAGGATATTGCCGATATTGTTGGCGATAGTCTTGCACTTGCACAACAGGCTGTAAATACCGATGCCGATATTATTCTTCTTAGCGGCGTCCAGTTTATGGGTGAGACTGCCAAACTTCTAAACCCTAATAAAAAAGTTCTTATTCCCGATATGAATGCAGGCTGCTCACTTTCTGACAGCTGTAATCCTGACGATTTTAAAGCATTTATAGACCAACATCCCGGTTATAAGGTTGTTACTTATGTTAATACATCGGCTGCGGTGAAGGCTCTTAGCGATGTGGTGGTTACAAGTACCAATGCAAAACTTATTATTGATAGCTTTCCGCAAGATCAGAAGATTATCTTCGGTCCTGACCGTAACCTTGGTAATTATCTTAATAGCATTACCGGCAGGGATATGCTTTTGTGGGATGGTGCCTGCCATGTACACGAAAAATTCTCATTAGAGCGTATTTTGGAGCTAAAAAAAGAGAATCCCGATGCTGAAGTCATCTGCCACCCCGAGTGTAAAAAAAGCATTGTTCTGATAAGCGATTATGTAGGCAGTACTGCCGGATTGCTTGCTTATGCAGGTAAATCGGACAAAAAATCGTTTATTGTTGCTACCGAGTCGGGTATTCTTCACCAGATGAGGCTGAAATATCCTGAAAAACACTTTATTCCGGCTCCTCCCAACGACTCAACATGTGGCTGCAACGACTGCGAATTCATGAAACTCAACTCGTTGAAGAAAATATATCTTGCTCTAAAGTATGAGATGCCTGAGGTGATTGTTGATTCTGCAATTTTTGAAAGGGCGGCTCAACCAATTTTCGAAATGTTGGATATAACTGCTCGAAAGTAACCTTACCAACTTTTTTACTATCTTCGGGTTTATTTTCGTTTATTTTTTGATATGAATTATGACTCTTGCAAAATTCTGTTGGTAGAAGATAATCAACTGAACCAGAAACTATTATGTCTTTCACTGCGTAGATATGGTTTTGTTATTGATATTGCCGACAACGGACAAAATGCCATCGATATGCTTCATCAAAACAGTTACGACCTGATTTTGATGGATATAATGATGCCTGTTATGGATGGTCATGCGACTACTCGTAAAATTCGTGAACTAGAACAATCAACCGGACGTAGAACCATAATTATTGGTCTTACAGCCAATACTCTGGATGCCGATCGCGAGCGTTGCCTGCAATCGGGGATGGATGAATATTTGGTTAAGCCTTTTAATACCGCCGATTTCTTCAAAGCATTGGAGGTTGTGGGAATAAGTAAGTGAATATGGATATCAGGAAGACTATCGAAACAGATTCTGAGCTTGACAAGAAACTTAGACCATTATCGTTCAGCGATTTCAAAGGACAGCCTAAAATAATCGACAACCTCGAGGTTTTCGTCAAAGCTGCACTTATGCGGGGCGATTCGCTCGATCATGTGTTGCTTCATGGCCCTCCAGGATTGGGTAAGACGACACTTTCGGCCATCATCGCCAACCATCTTGGTGTAAATATGAAGATTACAAGCGGACCTGTTCTCGATAAGCCTGGTGACTTGGCCGGTATTCTCACAAGCCTTAACGAAAATGATGTTCTCTTTATCGACGAGATTCATAGGTTATCGCCTGTAATAGAGGAGTATCTCTATTCGGCGATGGAGGATTACCGTATTGATATCATCATCGATAAAGGTCCTGGTGCAAGGTCTATACAGTTGGATCTTAGTCCGTTTACCCTTATTGGTGCTACTACCCGTAGTGGTCTTCTAACAAGTCCTCTTCGAGCCAGGTTTGGTATCAATTGTCATCTCGAGTATTACGATATTCCTACTCTTGCAAGGATTATAAAACGTTCATCTTCAATTCTTTCTATTGGTATTGATGATGTGTCGGCCACCGAAATTTCCCGTCGTAGTCGTGGTACTCCTCGGATTGCCAATGCACTGCTTCGCAGGGTTCGCGATTTTGCCCAGGTAAAGGGTAAAGGTGTTATAGATGAGGAGATTACGTTCTTTAGTCTTGAAGCACTCAATATAGATAAACACGGATTGGATGAAGTTGACCACCGCATCATTCTTACAATGATTGATAAGTTTGGTGGTGGTCCTGTGGGGCTTTCCACCATCGCCACAGCAATTGGTGAAGATTCGGGAACAGTAGAGGAGGTGTATGAACCTTATCTGATTCAGGAAGGGTTTATCAAACGTACACCGCGCGGACGGATGGTAACAGAACTTGCTTACCGTCATTTCAATAAAATCAATTATAACAAGAGTAACGAACTATTTTCTTTCGACTAAAGTGGGTAAACTCAAAAGCCTGGCAGGCGACACAATAATATACGGATTTAGCACCATCCTCGGACGGCTGTTGAATTGGCTTTTAACTCCCTTTTATCTGCGTACCATAGCCCAAACCGACTTTGGTGTTGTTGTAAACATATACAGTATCATTGCTGTGTTGTTGGTTGTTGGTACACTTGGATTCGAAACGGGGTATTTTCGTTTTGTTAAAGACGATAACCGCGATAAACTGTTCGATAGCCTTTCGGCCGGTGTTTTGGCTGTTGGTGTATTGATGACGCTTGTACTTCATCTCTTCAGCGATTCATTATCTTCATGGTTTGAGATTTCGCATATTGATGGTAATATAATGTTGGTCACTGGGTTAATCATTCTTGTTGATTCACTCAACTCCATTCCCTTTGCCCAACTAAGGTTCGAAAACAAATCGGTTAAATATGCTGTGCTTCGTTTGGTACAGGTGTTGTTTACTGTTGTTTTCAATATCCTCTTTATAGTTGTTTTGAAAGGCAAAACCTTCTGGATTTTTGACTTCAATGTTGGATTTAGTGTATATAATATATTGTTGGCCAATCTGTTAGGCTCGTTTATTATTACACTGTACTTTTTGCCGCGTTTTATCAAAAAGCAGTATCATTTTGTATATCCTATTTTTCGTCAGGTGTTTATTTATAGCTTTCCACTCGTTGGTATGGGGCTTTTTGGTATGCTTAATCAGAACATCGAGAAGATTATCCTTGTAAAACTTGTGAAGGATATGGAGCCTTATAAAAGTCTTGCTATTTATGGTGCCAACTACAAAATAGGGGTGCTAATGGCCATTTTTACCCAATCTTTTAGAATGGCTTTTGAGCCTTTTTTCTTTAAGGAAGCCAAAGACTCAACCGATACCAACATCTATTCCGCTGCCCTTAAGTATTTTACTATTTTTGGCATGATAATATATGCGGGTGTTTTGCTTTTCTTACCTGCTGTAAATCATCTTCTTACACCTGAATATTACGAGGGTAATAAAATTATTCCGCTTATTCTTTTAGGACAACTCTTTTTTGGTATATATTACTCATTTTCAATATGGTATAAAGTTACAGACCGTACTTACTATGGAATTATTATGAGTCTCTGCGGATTGATAGTCAATACCATACTGTTGCTTGTTCTTGTGCCTGCCATGGGTTATATGGGTGCTGCAATTTCAACCTTTGTTGGTTATTTGGTGATGATGCTTATGTCCTATTTCCTTGGCAACAAGTATTATCCCATCTACTATCCTGTATTTAAAATTCTTGGTTATATATCTTTAGTCATACTAATTGTTTATATTAATAGTTTGTTGATGGGATATATTTCCTCTCTTTGGTTTGTAACTTCAGCATTTTCGTTTATGCTGATCATTGGTTTTATACTGTTTTTTGAACGTAACGATATTAAACAACTTGTACGAAATGTCAGAAATTAAAGTAAATATTATCAATAAGAGTACTAATCAGATACCAGAATATGCCACCATACACTCGGCAGGTGTTGATTTGCGTGCATTTCTGCAAGATGATATAGTATTGAATCCGCTTCAAAGGGTTATTGTGCCTACCGGCTTGTATATCGAACTTCCCGAAGGTTATGAAGCCCAAATTAGGCCACGTAGCGGGTTGGCTCTCAAACATGGCCTTACAGTGCTTAATTCACCTGGTACAATCGATGCCGATTATAGGGGCGAGATTAAGGTAATTCTGATAAATCTGTCTGATACTCCGTTTGTTATATCCAACGGTGAACGAATTTGCCAAATGGTGGTTTCATCTTACAGCCGGGTTTCTTTTTCTGAAACAGGCGTCTTGACCGATACTGTCAGGGGTGAAGGAGGTTTTGGTCATTCTGGAAAACATTGAAATAAAACATTGAATATGAGATTTTTAAATATAATTGCACTCAGTGTCATTCTTTCGGTAGGATGTAAGAGTACTTCTAAAACGGCGGTTGTTAAAAATGAAGTTTTACCTGCGGTAGAGTTAAGTGGTGAGGATAAACTTAAGTTCGACTATCTTTTTCAACAAGCTCTCAAATCGCGTCTTGCAGGCAACCTTGATGGAGCTTTAAAACTGTACGATGAGTGTAGGAAAATTGATCCTTCCAGTGGTGTGGCACTATACGAAATTGGTTCTATTTTTATGACAAAGGGCAATTTCGAAGGTGCCCGGCTCTTTCTTGAGGGTGCTGTAAAAAATTCTCCAGATAATATCTATTATAAAGAGGGGTTGGTTAGTGCCTGTTTAAAGCAGAACGATATCGTTGGTGCCATTCGGGTATATGAAGATATTGTGCTCAAGGACCCTCATAACGAGGAGAAACTCTTTATGCTTGGACGTATGTATGATGCTAATAAACAGTATGATAAAGCCATTGATGCTTTTAATAGGCTCGAAAATATTATTGGTGTCAGTGAATATATTTCGCGTATGAAATCTGGTTTCTATCTTTATCTTGGAAATAAGAAAAAAGCCCTGTTAGAACTTGATGCACTTAAAAAGAAATATCCTAACCATCCAACAAGTTTCCTATCTTATGGCGATTATTACAACGCTGTTAACCTGCCTGCTAAAGCTTTAGAAAACTACCTTATTGCCGATAAATTGGCTGGTTATCATTCAGTTTATCTTGGTAATGTTGCCTCAATGTATATGCAGCTCAACGATAGTGCTAACTTTAAAAATACAATGGTTGATGCTCTTACCTCCAAATCTATTAGTGGAGAGGAGAAAATTAGTATAATTCTTCTTTTTATGGGAGAAAAGAACTGGATGCCGTTTATCCAACCATATATCAAAGATTTTTTCCGTATTCTCGAAGACTCAGAACCTAAGGATGCCAGCGTATTGGGCTATCTTGCCTTTAATTATGAAGCTCTTGGTGATATGAAAAAAGGTATGGAGCTGGTTGCCCGTGCGATGGATGAAATGCTTGATGATGAAAGGTTATGGGTCTCCGGGCTGCGTATGTTAATTTCCAACCAGGATTTTCAAAAAGTTGCTTACTATGGGGAGCACGGCAATAAGTTTTTTCCCGACAATATTGTTTTGAAATACTTTTATGGCTCTGCACTTCAGCAACTTAAACGTGAGCACGAAGCTGTTAAAATATTTATTGAAGCCGATTCCCTTATCGATGGTAAAGATCCTATGAAAGCCACTCTTCTTACTTCATTGGGCGACTCCTATTTTTCTCTCGGTGAAGCCGATAAAGCCTTCAAAGCCTACGACGAAGCTGTGTCAATCAATCCCAACGAACCTATCACTTTGAATAACTATGCTTATTACCTTAGTGTCAAAAATCGCGATTTGGATAAAGCTGAACAAATGAGCCAGAAGTGCATTCAGCTCGAACCTGCCAATCCTACCTATCTTGATACTCACGCATGGGTGCTCTTTAAACTTGGCCGCTATTTTGAAGCCAAATTTATTATGGAGCGTGCCCTCGATTATGAGAAAGAGCCAAGTTCGGTGCTTTTAGATCATTATGGCGATATTTTGTTCTTTAATCAGGATATTGATGGTGCTGTCGAATTTTGGCAAAAAGCCCTAATTCAAGAACCTGATTCTGAAATAATTAAACGTAAAGTTGATTCACGCAAATATTTTAGTGGTGATGAGAAAAAGTAATTTATTAATTGTTTGTCTCTTTCTGTTTACTTTGATTGGTTGCCGGAGTTCAAAGCCTGTTTCTTCCGGTTCCAAAGAGTTTTTATCTGTTAGTGACTCAAAATTAATGGAGTTGGCCGAAAATGTGTATCTCGACTATAACAACCTATATATTAAAAAGTATAACGCCGTAGTTATAATAAATAATAGCCGTAAAACATTTAGTGGTTCAATGTTCTTGCAAAAGGATAGCCAGCTGGTTATTACCGTTGCTCCTCTCTTGGGTATTGAGTTGTTTAGGGCCAAATTCGATAAAGACACTGTTTTTTTATTAGATCGTACCAAAAAGGATATCTATAAAGGTTCGTATAAATTAATCGAAAATTTGCTCTATTTACAGCTTAATTTCAATATTGTTGAATCAATATTTAGTAATCGGATGTTTATTGTTAATTCTGTTGGCGAAAATCACTCCATCAATAAGTTCAAACATTCAGTCATCGATAATCATTATGTTTTTACCAATACCCGTAGTGGTTGGTTTGGTGGTGGAGGTTTACGGAATTCATCTCTAATCCAGGCTTTTTATATTGAACCTGTGACTTTTAAACTTGGGCAATCTGTGGTGTCCGACAGTAAAAGCAATTATGGCGTTGAAGTGTTTTACTCCGACATGAGGAGTTTGGGTAATTCGCTTTTTCCTCACTCAATCAACATCAAAGGACATAATGGGACCCAAAAGTTTGAGGCTACATTTACCTTTCCTTCAATAGAGGTAAACTCAAAAAATAGCCTTAGGATGAATATTCCTGATAACTATAGTGTTAAAGAGATTAAATAATTATATGCGCTACTTTCTGATTTTATTTCTATCTTTAATTCTATTTTCGCTTGAAGGTCAGACCGTTAAGGATTTGAACCTTCAGAAAGAGCAGCTATTGAAGAATATTGCTCAAACAAATAAGTTAATAGAGGAGACAAGAGGGAAGCAGGATCAAGAAACAGTTCAGATTCGTCTTATCGACTCTCGGATAAAAGATCGGCGAGAACTTATTATTGTGCATCTTAAAGAGCTTACTTTGGCCGAAAGTCAGCTCAACAAAGTTAACTATCAATTAGATTCTCTCAATCAGGAGATTACCACTCTTAAGGACGAGTATGCCCGCATTATTTACCATCTTTCGGTCAATAAACTCTATAAAAATGATTTTTCTTTTATAATTGGAGCCAATTCTATTAATGAAAGCTATCGACGGTTTCTTTTTCTCAGGCAGTACAATGATTACAGAAGGATGCAGGGTGAAATAATTGTGCTTAAAACCCAACAGTTCAATATGTTAAAGGAGAAAGTTGAAGAACGGAAAAAGAACGTCGCTTTTAATCTTCAAAAGGTACGTACCGAAGAGGCAAATCTTAATCAGGAACTAATTGCACGCCAGCAGGTTGTAACTGCTCTTCAACAGAAGGAACAATCTCTTCGAAAGGAAGCTAAAGAAGCACAGCGTAAAGCCAATGATTTAGAAAACAGAATATTAGCTATTATACGCGAAAGTTCAGGGAAAAAGGGAGATTCCAAACTTTCCTCTGTAATTAAAGAAAATAAAGGTAAGCTCCCTTGGCCAGTCGATAATGGTGTCGTAATCAGCCCCTTTGGCGAACATGCCCATCCTGTAATCAAAAATCTTAACGTAAAGAATAATGGTATAGATATTCAAGTGAGCAATAAAGTAGCCGTTAAGTCAGTTTTCGACGGTGTAGTTACCCGTTTGATTGCCATACCAGGCTATAATGCCTCTGTAATTATCCGTCATGGTTCCATTCTGACTGTATATTCAAATCTTGTGAATATTAGTGTTAAACAGGATCAGAAAGTTACTACAGGTCAGCATATTGGTGATGTTTACCATGGAGATGGTTCCAATAACGGAATTTTGCATTTTGAGCTTTGGGATGAAGATTTAAAACAAAATCCTGCAATTTGGCTAAAATAGTAGTATATTTATGAAACTATTTTATTGCTTTGATAGTATAACCTAATGATTCGGTATTTTTATTTGAAAACTGGGAATTTTAATACTATGCAACTGATGCAACATACACAGGAAACTTTATATATACGATCGGAGGTATCCGAAATCAGTAAGGTTGAAAAATTGATTGATGAGCTATCAGCATCTTTTTCCCTACACGACGATGTGTATGGTAAAATTTTGCTTGCTGTAGTTGAAGCAGTTAATAATTCTATTGTTCATGGTAATAAGCTTGATTCCTCCAAGTCTGTTAGCATTGCCTACTGTATCGATGAGCAATCTTTAGAGTTCTCAATTCAGGATGAAGGAAAAGGATTTGATATTGATATTATTCCGGATCCTACCAAACCTGAAAATATTGAAAAAACCCACGGTAGAGGAGTATTCCTTATGAAGCACCTCGCCGATGAAATCGAATTTCTTAATGGTGGAAACACTGTTAAGATGAAATTTAATATAGCGTGATAACTTTTGTAGAAGAAGGAGCCAAGTTTCCATTAAAAGGAAAAAATATAACTAAAGCCTGGATAAAATCTGTAATTCATGGTTATGGCAAAAAGGTAGGCGATATAACCTATATCTTTTGCGACGATGAATACATATTGAATATCAACAGTCAATATCTGCAACACGATTACTATACTGATATTATCACATTCGATTATGTGGATGGAGATACTATCAGTGGGGATCTTTTTATTTCTCTCGAAACTGTGACTACAAACGCCGAAAAGTTTTCGCAGGATTTTACCACCGAGGCTAAACGTGTTATCATTCATGGAGTTCTCCATCTTATTGGCCTAAAAGATAAAACCGACTCGGAGCAAATTGCCATGCGCGCCGCTGAAGATAAAGCCTTATCTTTGTACCCCTCAAACTAATTTTTCCTTTCTATGATTTTTGATTTTGATGTAATCGTTGTTGGTGGTGGCCATGCAGGATGTGAAGCTGCGGCTGCGGCTGCGAAACTTGGTAGTGAAGTTCTCTTCATTACCATGGATATGACTAAATTTGCACAAATGTCGTGCAATCCTGCTATCGGCGGCATTGCCAAAGGACAGATTGTTAGAGAAATCGATGCATTAGGCGGGTTTACCGGCATTGTAACAGATAGTAGTTCAATTCAATTTAAATTACTCAATCGCTCAAAGGGTCCTGCAATGTGGTCGCCACGATCCCAGTGCGATAAGGATGTTTTTTCGCGTCAGTGGCGCTCCATACTCGAAAATATCGATGGGTTGAATTTCTGGCAGGATATGGTTACATCACTTGTCATCGAAGATAAAGTTATCAAAGGTGTGATTACACGTCAGGGAGTTCGTTTCAATGCACCCTGCGTCATCCTTACAGCCGGTACTTTTCTAAACGGACTTATTCATGTTGGTCAAACCAAAAGTGAAGGCGGACGGATGGGAGAGCAATCGAGTTACGGTTTATCCGAACAATTCAAAAATTTAGGTTTCAATGTAGGTAGAATGAAAACCGGTACGCCGGTTAGAATCGATTCTCGCACAATTGATTTTTCGCGTCTTGTAGAGCAACCAGGCGAGGATGGATATAATAAATTCAGTTATCTTCCTGGTTCCAATAGACAGTTGAAGCAAAAAAGTTGTTTTATCACTTATACCAGCAATACTGTCCACGACGAGCTGCGTAAGGGTCTTCACCAGTCGCCCATGTACGATGGTACCATTCAATCCCTCGGTCCACGCTACTGTCCAAGTATCGAAACCAAAATTGTAACTTTTGCCGATAAAGATAGACATCAGCTCTTCTTGGAACCTGAAGGTGAAAACACCATCGAATATTATCTCAATGGGTTTAGCTCATCGCTACCCATCGAATACCAACTTAGTGCACTCTCTAAAGTAGAAGGGCTCGAGAATGCCCGTATTTTTCGTCCGGGTTATGCCATTGAATACGATTTTTTCGATCCTACTCAGTTGAATGCTACACTTGAATCAAAAATTGTTGATGGTCTATTTTTAGCCGGTCAGGTAAATGGTACTACTGGTTACGAAGAAGCAGCAGCCCAAGGTCTTGTTGCCGGGATTAATGCTTCATTGAAACTTCAGCAAAAAGAGCCTTTTGTTCTAAGGAGGGATGAAGCATACATTGGTGTTCTAATCGACGATTTGATTACCAAAGGGGTTGATGAGCCATATCGGATGTTTACTTCTCGTGCAGAATATCGGATTTTGCTTCGTCAGGATAATGCCGATGACAGATTGACCGAAAAGGGATTTGGTTTAGGTCTTGTTGACAACTATAGGGTAGGAGTGTATAGGCAAAAAGTTGAATACAGAAATATAGTTCTGCAATACCTCGACAATAAAAAGGTTAAAGCGGAACGTATCGACGACTTGCTTATTGCAAAGGGTTCCCAACCTCTCCCTTTTTCGCAGAAACTTAAATCAATACTCTTGCGGCCCCAAATAGAGATTAGGGATTTTATTCCTATCTTCAGTAGTTTTAGAAAGATTGTTTCTACCATTCCTGATTATCTTATTGATGAAGTTCTTGATTCGGCCGAAATCCTGGTTAAGTACGAAGGTTACATAGAACGTGAGCAAATGTTAGCTGATAAATTCAAAAGGTTAGAAAATTTGCGTATCAGAGGTAGATTTAATTACTCCGAAATACTATCTTTATCTACTGAAGCACGACAGAAGCTCTCTAATATCGATCCCGAAACTTTAGGTCAAGCACAGCGAATCTCAGGAGTTTCACCAAGCGATATAAATGTTCTTTTAGTTTTAATGGGACGTTAATGTTCCACGTGGAACAAGAAAAATTTTACAGGCCTTATGGGCCTGTTTTTTTAAAATATTATTACTATGGAAAATCAAATTATCAAGGCTAATATTGTTGATATCCATTCAAAGGATATATACTGTGGAACCATCGAAATTTCTGGTTCTGCAATTAAATCAATCACCAGAACGGGTGAAACAGACCCATCAATACCATTTATTGCCCCCGGATTGGTAGATTCTCATGTTCATATAGAGAGTTCAATGCTCGTTCCTTCACGATTTTCAGAGATGGTTATTCCGTGCGGCACCGTAGGTATATTGTGCGATCCTCACGAAATTGCCAATGTGATGGGAAGGGTAGGAGTGGAGTATATGATGAGTGAGGCGGCAAACTCTCCGCTGAAAATGTTTTTTGGTGTGCCTTCATGTGTCCCTGCCACAAGTTTCGAAACAAGTGGTGGGGTTATTAATGAAGATGATGTGGATTACCTGTTCGATAAGGGTGCAGCATTCTTAGCCGAAATGATGAACTATCCTGGTGTTTTGTATAACGATACTCATGTGTGGAATAAAATAAATATTGCAAAACGTAGAGGAAAACCAATTGATGGACATGCACCATCGTTAGTTGGCGATGATTTGAAAAAATATATCAGGGCAGGAATATCAACCGACCATGAGTGCAGCAATATAGATGAAGCTCTGCAACGGATCGAAGAGGGAATGTTTGTTCAAATCAGGGAAGGAAGTGCAGCACGCAACTTTGAGCAACTTTATCCGCTAATCTCCTCGCACCCCAATAATGTGATGCTTTGTACCGATGATTCGCATCCCGACGATATTTCTGAAAAAGGGCATATAGATAAGATTGTGCGCATGGCAATAAAAAAAGGTGTCTCCATATTCGATATTTATAGAGCAGCTCTTGTAAATGCGGTTAACCATTATAATCTGCCAGTAGGTTTGTTGCGTGTCAATGACCCGGCAGACTTCATAGTTATTGATAACCCGTCTGATTTTAATATCATCTCCACATATATCAATGGCTCTCCTGTTTATCACAATGGTAAATTGAATTACCACCCTGATAGGATTGAAGTAATCAATAACTTTATTCCGATTTGTGTATCCGAAGACGATATTAAGGTTCGTACCGCTATAACCAGTCCCCGCGTCAGAGTCATAGATATTGAAGAAGGCGAACTGTTGACCAAAGAGTATATATGGAATCCTGCCGTTGAGAATGGATTAATATCACCATCGCCTGACGAAAATATTGCCAAAATAGTTGTTGTCAATCGTTATCAACAGACAAAACCGGCCATAGGATTTATCCGTGGTATGGGAATTACCAAAGGAGCCTTTGGAGCTTCAATTGCTCACGATAGTCATAATTTGGTTGTTATTGGCTGCGATGACGTCTCAATTCTGAAAGTAATAGAGACTCTCTCCGAACAAAAAGGTGGAATATGTTGTTACTCTGGCGGTGAATCCGAGTTATTGCCACTACCCATCGGAGGATTAATGAGCGATAAAAGCGGAGTAGAGGTTGCTCAGAAATATGCCGCTCTCAATGATTTTGTCAAAACAAAAAGTGGTGTAACCATTCAAGCACCATTTATGACTCTTTCGTTTATGTCGCTGCTTGTTATACCTTCACTGAAATTAGGCGATAGGGGATTGTTTAATGTTGATGAATTCGAGTTTGTTGATTTGATTTTTTAAGCTGCCATGACCTCCGAGGAACGACAAAATATGTTGAAAACCAAAGTTGCTGCACTTCCTGACAATCCTGGTGTATATCAGTATTTCGATAAGGATGGCAAGATTATTTATGTGGGCAAAGCTAAAAACCTGAAGAAAAGGGTATCATCATATTTTGTTAAAAATCATGAGTATGGCAAAACACGGGTTCTTGTATCTAAGATTTGCGATATAGCCCACATCGTTGTCGATTCGGAGGAAGATGCTCTACTGCTCGAAAACAACCTTATAAAAAAATATCAGCCGCGATACAATATCCTGCTCAAAGACGATAAGTCTTATCCCTTTATAGTAATTAAAAATGAACCGTTCCCAAGGGTAATGCAGACCCGTAATGTGGTTAAGGACGGTTCGCTATACTTTGGTCCATACACTTCAATATCGCTCGTGCGGGCTCTGCTTGATCTTTTTCGCGAACTATATCCTTTGCGTACCTGTTCACTAAATCTTTCACCCGAAGCTATTGCCAAGGGTAAGTATAAGGTCTGTCTCGAATATCACATTGGCCACTGC
>JBDHYT010000017.1:0-15458 GCA_039811485.1 Marinilabiliaceae bacterium
ATAATGCCTTGCCACCACCTTTTGAATAACCGATACGGCCTATTCCGTTCACAATAGCCATATCATGCCCATGACTCGAATTCTGGTTATACAGAAGCTCCGGATTGGTACGTCCTAAAGGCTCTCCCGGGAAAGGCTTCACATAACTGACCTCGATGGGATGCTCCGGGTCGTAATTGGCAACACGGTCATTTTCAATAAAGACACACGGCACACGGTCGGCTGTGGCAGCCATGATATAGGAGTAGTCAAATCCCAGATCATTTAAACCACATGGCAGTGGTGCATTCCAGTCCTGCTCACCATCCTTGTCACCAAGGCCAAGATGCCACTTACCAATGGCACCGGTTGCATATCCCTCATTTTTAAACACATCACCAATTGTGTAATCCTCAGGTCTGATAATCATTCCGGCATTTCCTGCTGCCACATCTGTACCCGGACGGCGGAAAGCATATTCGCCTGTAAACAGTGCATACCGGGATGGAGTACTGGTTGCAGCACATGCATAACCATTGGTGAAACGTATTCCGTTTTCTGCCACCCTGTTCACATTGGGTGTAGTAACACCTTTTGCACCGTAGCACTCAAGATCACCATAACCAAGGTCATCGGCATAAATCAGTATCACATTGGGCTTCTTATCCTGTGCCATAGCACTCCAGGCAAATACCGATGCAAGAAGTGAAACTATTTTTCTCATAAGAAATAAAAATCTATTTCAATTTCTCATTGATATACTTTCCGGCTTTCAATTCGCTCTCAATTGGGTCGTCATATTGCTTTTGCAACTTAACAAGCTCTTTTTTAAGCTTTTCTGTCACCTTTTTGTACTCAGGTTTTCCATAGAGATTATTCATCTCCGTAGGGTCTTTCTTCAAATCGTAAAGTTCCCACTGATCCATACCGTAATAGAAGTGAATAAGTTTATATCGCTCAGTACTAACGCCATAGTGACGCACAACGCTATGTTCGGCAGGATATTCATAAAAATGGTAGTAAAGTGATTTCCTCCATTTTTTTGGATTTTCACCCTTCAGAAGAGGCAGATACGACTCTCCCTGAATATCCGATGGAATCTCAACTCCTGCCAGCTCAAGAAATGTTGGTGCATGGTCAATATTCTGCACCATCTGATGGATAACACGATGCTTACCTCCAGGCATCCGCACAACCAACGGAGTGCGGTACGACTCTTCGTACATAAACCGCTTATCGAACCAGCCGTGCTCGCCCATATAGAAGCCTTGATCGGATGTATAAACTACGATGGTGTTTTCGAGCAAACCTTCTTTTTCGAGATAATCAAGCACACGGCCAATGTTTCTGTCAACTGATTTAATAACACTCAGATAATCTTTCATATAACGCTGGAACTTCCACGCTGCCAGTTCTTCACCCGAAAGATTTTTCTCTTTAAACTCCTTGATAATAGGGTCGAAATATTTATCCCACTCGGCTTTTTGCTCAGCCGTCATCCTACCTGCTGCATCGGTACGGGTGTACATATCGCGCCCATACCCTTCAAGACCTGTTGTTGTATGAATCTCATTCTCCTTATCTGCCAACTTAAGGTCGTAAACAAGATCCATATCCTCCATGATGCTCATCTCCTGGATACTGGCAGCTGTTCGTCCCTCATATTTATCGAAGAAATTCTCGGGAAGAGGAAACTCCTTGTCATCGAATGTTCCCAGATCTTCAATCTCGGGCATCCAAGTGCGGTGTGGTGCTTTATGGTGAAGCAACATACAGAATGGCTTATCCTTATCACGACTATTAGAGAGCCAATCGAGGGCAAAATCGGTCGTAACGTTTGTTGCATACCCCTCAACAACTTTGCGTGTTCCATTATCAATAAACACAGGATTATAGTAATCTCCCTGCCCGATAAGAATATTCCAGTAATCAAATCCGGTAGGATCGGAAGTAAGGTGCCACTTACCCACAACAGCAGTCTGATAACCTGCCTTTTGAAGCAGCTTGGGGAAAGTCTGCTGATTACCGTCAAAGTTGTGGGCATTATCGATAAATCCGTTTTTATGGCTGTGCTTACCGGTGAGCATACATGCACGACTGGGACCACTAATCGAGTTGGCAACATAACTATTTTCAAACAACACACCCTCATTGGCAATACGGTCGATATTGGGGGTATTGATATACCTCTTATCAAACGCACTGATTGTCTGATACGAGTGATCATCAGTCATGATGTAGAGGATATTCATCGGCTTATGCTGCTCTTGCTGTTTTTGAGCCTGTTGTGCTGCTGCATTGGCACACATAGCCGATGCACCTGCAAGAAGAAGAAAGTTTTTTTCAAACATTATTATAGTAATTTTTATATCACGAGATAAAATGCAACTTACGGTGTAATAAACAATCTCAACTTTCAGATTTGGGAAAACATTAACCTTAGATAACTCCGCCAGTAATGCTGTAAATTTACATCTATTAAGTATGACATGAAAATATTTACAATTAAAAATAAAAGAACCCGATGGTGTTATAGAGCACTACATAAAATAAGTAAGGGCCGTCACAACTGCGACGACCCCACTCAAAATCAAAACCTATTATGAAAAATTACCTTTTAATAACTTTGACGGTTCTTACAACTTTACCGCTTTGAGTTACCCTTAGCAGGTAGTTGCCTTTAGGAGCATTAACCTTTATTTTGGCAAACTCACCATCAGCAACATTTAATGATGAAGAAGATATAATCTGACCAGAGATATTCATTACTTCAACAACATAAACTCCACCGTTGGCAAATTTAACATTTACCTCTTCTACAAAAGGATTAGGATATACCATCATCGAAAGTACACTCTCATTCTCCACTCCTGTACCAACTCCCTGAATAACAATGTAATCCAACATCTCCTCCGATGCTGAACCCCACATATTGGAAATTGTGAGCGACGCATCGAAAGTACCGCCATTTGCATAAGTTACATCGATTTCCTTTGAGTTAGTATTGGCAGGAAGAGTAGCACCTTCAAGTTTCCATGCAGGAGTAGTCTTAATTTCAAGCGATCCTGTTATACCAGGATAACCAAGTTCGTTGTTGGTAACAGTATTCGACTCTTCATAGAAGGCTGTAGCAGTTGCCTCTCCTCCGCTATTAACTATCTTAACAATTTTACCGCGAAGATCACCACCTGTACCTTTATTTTCGAAATATGAATTATCTTTCACCTCTTCAAAAGTATAGTAAGCAACCAGTCCCTGAGGAGCGGTTTCATAACCTTTCATGGCTTCAAGCACTTCAGCATCGGTAAGAGCTTTATTCCATACCTGAACCTCATCTATCCATCCATTAAATCCCGCTTTATATACACCGCCACCACCAAAGAAGATGTTGGCAACAGCACTTTTATCGATACGGCTGTCAGATGAATTTTCCCGGCGGCTTGAACTACCTTCTGTCGCAGATCCTACCAGTTTACCGTTAAAATAGATTTTCTGCTGTTTGGATGCATTTTGAGTTACCACAATATGATTCCATACACCCGGTGTTACCTGGTATCCTGTTGTCATCACAGCCTCATTGGGCTCATCATGGGCAGTCCATCCAAATGTATTGAATGAAATCTCATTTGCAGGGTGAGTCTTCCAAGCCGGGCGTATAGTTACCCAAAGATCACCCCAGTTGTTGTGCGGCCACAAATCCTTGATAGTGTTCTTATTAATAAGATTTGTTCCCTGCTTATCGTGCATATAAGTGAATACTTTAAACCACAATGCATAAGAGTATTCCATACCAACCTGGGCCTGACCAGGAACCATAAACATATTAGGATCCTCAATGCGGATAGCACGCGAAACAGTACCCTCACCATCACGTGAAGTATAAGCATATTTTACAACCTCTCCTGTTTGAGCTTCCTGTTTATCTGCTTCAAAGGTATAGATAGCAGGAACAGCACCGGTTGCTTCAGGCGTAATCTGAATAAATCCTCTTGTAAGGGTAGTTTTGCCGTTGGTTGTTGTATATAAATCGTACAGACCAACATTGGCAATGGAAGTTGTAACTTTTGTTACACCTGTTGCTGATGCCAGAGTATTACCTGTCAGAGGATCCTTGATTTGCCAGTCAGCAGGAGCATGCATAACATCTTTAAAGCTTACTGTAAATGTTTCACCAGGCTTAATTACAGGACGATCAACCTGAGCATCTTCAACAGGAGTATAAGGTATTGCTTCATAATTACTCCATGCAATTGCAGATGTCTGTTTACCATCAGGTGCAATTGCCCTTACACCAACACGACCTTCGCGTGCGCCGCCTGCAACCATTGGAGCGTCAATGGCATAACCTGCCCATGAAGTTGTAGCTGTAATCAACTGAGGCTGCTGATCTTTCTGTTGGAAGTAAATCTCAAAATACCAGGTACCCACCTCATCATTATAGGTTTTTTGACCTCCGGCCTCATTCTTACTGTTATAGTAAACCTTAAAGTCAACAGCATTATAACGACCGCGAAGAATATCAACCTTACTGATAGTAGGAGTTACAGTGTTAAAGTTTTGAGAAGGATTGCGAAGAGCCATCTCTCCCAGAAGCATAGCATAATCAGCATCAGTTCCTTCTATTGCAATTCCCATCATAGCAACAACATCACCGGCAGCAAGACCTAAAGCAGAAGCTTTAACAGTGTGTGTTTTCCATGTACCTTCAGCATCTGCAGCTGGCAGGGCAACTTCAAGATAAGAAGTTAATGCACCTTGCTTTGCTACAAATAGTTTGGCCTTTGGATTTGTACCTTTAAGCACCTTATAAGTAACAGACAACTCATAATCAGGCTGAACAGCAAGTTTTGTCTTGAACAGCTTAACTCTTGAGAAGTTGGTTGCACCATGAAGTTTAACCGATGAACCGCCAAACCATGCATCATCAAATGTAAAGTCGGCTTTAATCAACCCTGCAAGGTTTGCCTGTGTCACCTGGTCGGCAGCATCTGTAATCCACCAGCGCCATGTTGGCATAAAGTCCTGGGTATTGATATTATGCCACTTATGATTGAAAGTAGTAACACCTTCATTATTGAAGAATAATCCGTTACCTAAGTTGAAACGAGACACAAAAGGAATCTGCTGAATGGTAGATTTTGCAGTCATAAGGCTGCTTATACCATGGAATGTCTCAAGATCGGCATTAGCCAGCGATGCATTGGTGCGGATGGCAGGTGTAAGAGCTGGATTTCGGTTACCTCCCGAGAAAGTAAGCTCCTGTTTTTTAAGATATGCATACTGAATTGCAATATCCGACGAACCATCATCGGTTGCACTCTGGTGAATCAAACTTTGTGAGTGAGCACCCCAGAAACCTATGGAGATAGGATTATCCTTCAAAGCCTGCCAGTTGGTGTTTTTATATGCACGTCCCTGAATGTCGAAACCTGCATACAGATCATAACTGCTACGGTTAATGCTATTGGCATAAGTAACTGAGTTCTGAAGCATTGTTCCGTTCCAGTTATAGTTGAAAAACAACATATCTGTTACAGGTCCGTTTTTACCGAAAATATCATCATTATGAGTTCCTAAACCTCTGTCAAAGCTAATTCCACCTACATCATTTGTTCCATCATACCAGTGAAGCTGAAACTCCCAGTCAATCTTTTTTGCCTCACTCTTACACTCCTTAACGAATGCAATTAATTCGTTCATGAATGTTGAATTGGCGTTAAACTCAGAGTTACATCCCAAACCATCAATACCATAATACTTCATCAACTGAACCAACTTGGTTGAGTATTTATAGGTAGTTGCGGAGCCGGTAGGATTTTTCACAAACATCCTGTAAAAGATTTTACCGTACTCATTAGAAGGAGTTAAAGATACATAGGCAGCCCAGGGTACACTTAACACACAACCCACTTTAACGCCGTTTTTGTGTGCCACATCGCTCATGCCACCGGTTACCCGCATCCATGGAGCAGTCCAGTTACCGTGAATATCAATATATGACCACATACTGAAGTTATCACCCTCGAAGCTGTAACGGGGAAGTGCCTTCCACTTACTTGAAGGGTCGTCAAGCGGAACCCACAAACACATTTTACGAAGCGGATCTCCCTCTTTCTCTGCCTGATAATCACCATCTTTAATTCGTTCCAACGGACGAACACGGGAGACATAAAACTGATCGTCAAACGCATTGGTGCCTGGAGGAGGTGTACCAGGCTGCCACGAGTCGAGAATAGAATAAATATCCGTTGAACCCTCTGGAATATCCAAAGGATGCAAAGGAGAGCGTTGCGCCCAGCTAATTACTGAGCACAACAGCATCGAAACAAGAAAAATTTTCCTCATAATATATAGAATTAATTAACCTAAAAAGTCACTTCAAAAGTTTAAGGGTAGAAACAGCAGAACCTCTTTTTACCCGCAGAATATATACACCCTTTGTAAGAACAGAGTTGGCAGTAAATGCAGAGCCGTTAGACGTTCCTTTAACAATTTCGTTGCCCGAAAGGTCGAACAATGAAACAGTAGCACCAGGCACTACTCCGTTAACCACCAATGTATTTCCTTTAAAATAGGCATTGATGTTTTTAACCAATTCATCTTTCACGCCAGTAGCTGCATTTATTGTAATACCATAATCGTGCATTGAGCCTGCATAGCCAATTTTATCGCACAAATTAAACGGAGGTGTACCACCAGAATTATAACCATCTCCATCAACCAGCACCCTCATACGGGTAAAGCCAAATTCTGCATCCTCGGGAACAGTAAAAGTCCACACCTTAAAGGTATTTCCGGGTTTTCCCCATCCTTCGGTATTTTTAAAGAAATCTTCAGCTTTTTCAATTTTAGGTGTCGAAGGATCATCAAAGGCTCTGTAAACCGACTCGAATACACCATCGATATTCCAATCAAAAGCAACTACAATATCCCAGGCCCACTGCCGGGTAGTTACATGAACAGTTAACTCATCACCCCGTTTTACATCAAACTTTTTAGTGTTTTGATTGTAATTGTAGGATTTGGTTTCAGGACCATCAGTAAGAACTGTCTCTCCATTAACTTTTATCTCAATGGAGTGTAATCCTTGCGAATTAGCATGAGCCCAATTGGGAGAGACAACAGTAGGTTCACAATAGGTTTGAGCGTTAAGAGTCAAACCTGCAGCAAAGGTCAAAAGACCAAATAGTAAAGCTTTTTTCATAAAATTTAGAGAATTAATACATTAGTGTAAGTAACAGCACTTACACCATATTGAAAATTGTATTATGCACCCACAATGTGCGGATGCATAATACAACCTGTTATTAATATTTTATCAGCTTCAGTGATTTTACAACTTGCTGATGATTTGAAATTTTCATCATATATGTTCCTTTAGGAGCATTTACTCTGATTTTCACAAATTCACCACCATCGACATCTACATTTTTTGAAAGAATATTTTGTCCTCCAATATTGTAAACATCAATACGATAAGAACCTCCATCCTTAAAGAGCACATTTACCTCATCGGCAAAAGGATTAGGATAAACATTTGTTTCGATTCCTTTAATATCGTCAATACCTGTAGGAGTTTGAACAACAACATATTGGAAAGTACGGCTATCGGCACCCCAACCATTTTTCAGAGTTAATGTAGCAGAATACTGACCATCAGCCGCATATCTAACTACGGCATCACCCTCTTCGCCATTACCTCCGGAGCTTACAACTTCTCCTTCACCAAAATTCCATACCGGAAGAGTCTCAATCTTAAACACGCTACCAGGAATAAATGGTGCTCCGGGTGCAAATACACTCGCCTCGGGAGTAAATATTGTTTCGCCTTCATTTCCACCAGGTTTAGGACTCTGTCCTGATGTTTCGGCCCATAATGCAGTATTGGTTCCGGTGCTTAGCAACTGGTTGTTTTCCGAAGGTGTAGTTTCAAAATCGAAATAAGCAATCAGGTTTGCAGGCAACTCATTCTGTTCATAATGACTCATTGAACGAACAACCTCAGCCTCAGAAAGTGCCTTATTATAGAACTGAACCTCATCAATCACACCGTTCAAACCACCACGACCTGCAGCAGTACCGCCAATCATAAGGCTGGTTTTTGTAGGATTTAGCGAATAAACATCACTTGTTGGATTGATAGTACCAAAGAGTTTTCCGTTGACATAAAGTTTAACTCCCATTTGTCCGCCACTCCAGGTAAACACATACGACAAATGCGTCCAGACCTTGGATTCAAACCTGTATGTTTTATCAATAATATTCATCTCAGTACCTCCGTTAGCATACTGCTGACGCACACTCATTGACATTTGTCCCTGATAAATATTATTCCACACATATCCCCAGTTATTTGCAGGCCAGGATCCGTTAACATCCCTAATATTAACCATTTGGGTGGTAACACCTGCAGGGAAATCGTCGGCCTTAAACCAGAAACTTAAAGAGAATGATGTACTCCTGTCAACCAAACCTAATTGGTCAATTGGAATTCTGAATGGTTTTTCGGGTAATCTCAAACCTCTTGAAACGTATCCATCGGCATTACGGCCAGTGTAAGCGAAATTTACATCTGTCAGTTTCTGAACATCTATAGAAGTTTCGCTGCCATTGGCTGTAAGAGCATATATTTCGGGTAATGCACCAACTTCAGGTCCGGATATCTGAATAAGTCCACGCATGGTTTTTGCCACACCATTGGATGTAACTTTTGCATCGTAAATACCAACTTCCGAAAGCTGTGCTGTAATACTTTTCCCTCCAGTTTTTGAGGCTTTTACAAGGCCGTCGGCTTGACTAATAATTTCCCACTTTTCAGCATCACCATGATATGGATCCACATATTTCAATGTAAAGTTTTCATGAGCCTTAATAACAGGCTTATCAATTACAATAGTCTCATCGATGGTAACTGCTGGCAGTTCGCTATAACCCGTCCACGAAATGGCCGACTCACTGTTTCCATCCAGTGAAACTGCCGAAACACCGTAACGAACACGCTTAATACCGTCAGTCTTAACGGGAGCACCAACAACATAAGCGGCCCACGAAGTAGTAGTAGTACAAAGAATAGGTGACTCACCTTCTTGCTGAGAATAGACTTTGAAGTACCATGTATTGACGTCAATATTATATGTAGGATTAGCGGTATTATTACCACCATTCATACTGTAAATAATTTTGAAATCGGCACCTTTATGACTGTATCCAAGTGAAACAGACTTTTGAATTGATGGAGCAGAAGGTGTTACTGCCACATTTCTGGTCAAAGATACTTCACCTATAAGTAGTTTTAGGTTAGCGGCGTCAGCAATGTTAATTGCCATTACGGCCAATGTCTCTCCATTAAGCAAGAATCCATTGGTGCCAACAACAATCTCCTTTTCGACCCATTTATTTTTATTTGACGCAAGCGATGCTTTATCTGCAATAACTATGCTTGAAGCACTATTCTCATTTCCTTCAACAGATAATGCCCATTTTAAATCAGCAGAACCATCAATAACTTTATATCTGATTTTCAGTTTATCGCCATTTTGAAGCGCATATTTTGTTTTAAACAGATGAATAAATCCGTTACCTGAGTTTGTACCAGAAACTGCCATACAAGATCCGCCAAACCATGCGTCATCCCAGGTAAACTTAGCTTTTAATCCTGCTGGAACCGATGCAGCATCCCTTCCCATAAATGTATTGCTTATCCACCATCTCCACGTTGGAAGATAATCCTGCATTCCTATATTATACCACTCCTTGGGGAAAGTAGTAACTCCCTGGAAATTGAAGAACTTACCATTACCAAGGTTGAAATAGGTAACAAACGGCTCTGTCCCCAAATCACCCTGCAATGAACTGCGCTCTGTAATAAGTTTTGAAATACCTCCAAAAGCATCATTGGCTCCGAATTTCTCAGTTAAAGCCGGCGAATTGATAGGATTTTGAGAGCCTCCGGTGAAAAATTGCTCACTGGTAGTCATATATGTATTTTGCTGAATATCGGGCGCAGCACCATTACGGTTACGATTTTCAAAAATCATATTCATGTTATGGGCACCCCATACACCCAAAGATATTTTTCTTTGCGCAAGCTGTGGCAACCATACCCTACTGGCTCCCTGTATATTAACACCCGCATACACATCGTAAGATGAGCGTCCCAGGGCTTCTGCCCTCGATTGGGAATTTGTCAGATATGTTACAGCAGTTGAAGGAGTGGTCTCGGTCCAGGGATAATTTAAAAAGAAATGACTTGTAACTTCACCACTTGAATGAAACCAGTCACTTGTTCCAGTACCTAAGAATCCGCCCGAACCATCGGTACCCATTGCTACCTTACCGGCATTTGTCATAAGATTATACCAAACAGCACTATAAGTTGGCCAGTTGGCTGTATTTCGCTGTGCTGCGGCATTTTTCAGAAAGGTTCTGAAGTTGTTGGCCAAAGTTGTAGTAGAGAAATTAAATTCGGAATTTAATCCTATACCGTCTATACCGTAATATCTTAAAAACTGAAGCATTTTTGTGGCGCCGCCATCCATTAATGCTTTTAATCCTTTACCTCCCTGATCATCCGTACCGGTAATGTTAGCAGCCCAGGGAATTGCTGCAACAACAGATGTGGTTACACCATTTTTATGGCATATATCGGCAAATGCACCCGGCATTCTAATTAAGTTTGCTGTCCAGTTTCCATAATGGTCAACATAACTCCACATATTAAATACCTCAGAATCGTACATATAGGTTGGAAGAGCATTCCATTGGTTATCGCCCGTACCATTTTGGCCGGCCGGAACCCAGAATAAGAACTTTCTTGCGGGATCCAACGTAGGGAAAACCTGGGATGCTCCATTATTAAACCTCGGTTTGGGTTTTACGCGAGAGATATAGAACTCCTCATCATCGGCATGTTGCGTAGAGTACGCTTTACCAGGTTGCCAGGAGTTATACAATGTTTCAAAAGCTTCTGAGTTAGCTTTGGGTCTCACATACTGGGGGTGGGTAGGCTCCTGGGCATTCAGACTCCACGCACCCAACAGTAAAAAAGCAATTGCTTTAAATTTGTCAGAGAAATATTTCATAACACTTTAGGTTTAATTACTAATTTTGGGATATAAATATTGGCTTTCACGCCGGTTCCGACATGAAAAGCAATAATAAAATTTACTACTTATCAAGTTGCGCACAGCTCTCCACGCTATTATTAAGCATCTTAACAATATACATTCCGGGTTTTAGATTACTGATATTCACAGTTTCAAGGCAATCATTCTGCTTAAACACCAGCTTTCCTTCAAGAGTATATATCCACACCTCCTGAACATTGTCAAAGTGAATGTATGCATCAGCAGGATTTGGATAGAACGTAGAGATTGACGAAGGCATCACCGGACGATCTTCAATACCGGTTCCCACATTGTCGCGTACATTATCAGGCTCATCAGCTATACCTTGGTCGTGTTTATCAACAGCAATAACCGGAGGATTAGTTCCTGTGATATGCACAGTAAAGTCGATGCTGAATCCTTTAGCAGTCAGACCACAAGGACCGGGGTGTGTAAACCATGCATCTGAGAATACTATACGCATACGTGTCTGACCCGGATTAGCATTGGCCGGAACAGTAAACGGCATAGTAACACCGGTCGTCTGGAATGCATCTGTACCCTTACGGGCTTCACCAAGTTCAAAAACAGTCTCTGTTGCAGGATCGAAGTTTCCATCGTTATCCCAGTCGATATATGCTTTACCAAAGCACCATTTAATACCATCGCTGAAATTGGCAGCCTTGAAGAAGAAATTAAACGTTTGTCCCTGCCCGGCTGTAAACGAATGAGCGGTAGCATTCAGATATTGCGATCCGTCGGCAACAGGACCTGATGATGTAAAGTTAAGATTTTCAGCCAAACCGGTGGTCCTAACTTCGGTCAAATATCTTTGAGTTCTGGCATTACCTACTCCTTCCGAGTCCGGATTAACCTCTGAAGTACAATACACATCCTTAATGAATGAAGGAAGTTCTGATGCATTAGCACGAGGTATTTTAACCCATACTACAGGCGAGTAACTCTTACCGTCGATTGATACAGAACGAACACCAATATATGGCTCATCCATAACCGGAGAATCCTGAAATTCGATATCACCGATAAAATTAGACCATGTTGAGGTACGAGCCACTTCGGAAATCCTTCCGTCAACACCGTTTTTGTACATAATCTGGAAGTGATCTACGTTACCTTCATCGTTATACACAAGTCCGGTTTGAACAGCTCTGTCAGAAATTGCCAATGGAGAAATTTTCCAATTCAGTTTAAGAGCCATTGATTTTTGAGTTTCACGTTTCACCTCAACAATCAGGTCTTCAACAAGTGCAACCTGATCAACCACACGGTCGTCGGTTAACGCAAGCTTACCAACATAAATCTGATAATTATTTACAGGGGCATCAGCTTTAACTCTTAGTCCGATATATTCAATATGCTCTCCGGCAGAGAAACCTGCCATATCGATGGTTTTCTCTTCCCATGTTTTACCAGACACAACACCATAAGGGAATTCAAACCACTGATCGTTGTCCTT
The DNA here is from genome assembly GCA_039811485.1 of Marinilabiliaceae bacterium. Taxonomy (GTDB): domain Bacteria; phylum Bacteroidota; class Bacteroidia; order Bacteroidales; family Marinilabiliaceae; genus JAGPIS01. The sequence goes on from JBDHYT010000017.1 coordinate 12,562, forward strand.
CTTTTTCAGAATAACATACAGATTGGAAGGATTGCTTCCTTCTTTATAATTTTTGACTGCGACAGAAACTTTTGGATTTCCTTCACTAATTTCCAAATCGGTACGATAAAGAACTATATCTGTTCCTGTTGTAGTAACATTACCTTTCAATTCGATAGTCGAACCTCCTGTGTAGGCATCCTTGTGAGTGTAACTCGGCTGTATGTTTGTTGCAACAGTCTTTGTACCGGCTGCATATACCAACCAACGATAGGTAGGTTGATAATCCTGAGCACCCATATTATACCAGTTGCCAAAAGTACGCTTACCTTTATAGTTATAACGCTCACCATTACCCAACTGAAAATTGGTAGTAAACGGTAATTTCCCTTGAACTGTTGGGCGCTCTGCAATCATGGTGGCTAAACCACCAAAAGTTGATAGTGGCTCCTTAGTTCCGTCTTGTTCAAAATTATTCCCAGTATTGGATAGTACAGGACGGTTAGCAGGATTACGTTTACCTCCTGAAAATGCACGTTCAAGAAGTTTTTGGTAGTTCTCCTGAATATTAAATGCATCAGTACCTGCATTATAACTCATGAAGCGGCTCTGACCATGCTCGCCCCAAAGACATAGATTCATCTCTTTCCTATTTTCGGCATTCATTGCTGTCCAGGTTCTGTTCATGGTAACAATCCATACTCCCTGATATATATGATCTGTTTGCCCGACGTATTTGGCTGCACCAATTGAGGTAGGAACTGATGAAAATGCAAAATCACCTCCTGCATAATTAAGCATCAAGTCAATTGTCTTTTTAGAGGGAGTATTTCCATAATACAATGATGAAACAGTATTTGTTGCAAGTGAACTCGACAAAGTATAAAGACCGATATGGAAGTTATCAAAACCATTCTCTTCTGCCAGACGGAAAAGCTCTTTATGAAATGCTACAACGTCAGCTTGTGAGTAACTATTATCTTCCCAGTTATAGTTAACACCATCAAGACCAAGATACATCAGGCAATTGATAAACGCCTCGGCATATTTGAATTTACCATTCTCTTTCGAACTGATAAGAGATGTATAGTCGGCATCTCCACTACCGGGTGTCCAGCTTTCGAAAAATTTAATTCCGCTGAAGATATCAGTTCCATGTTTATGTGCAGCATCGGCCCATGAACCCGGAGCCTGAAACAATCCATGGTTCCATGCAGCAAACAGATTGGTGTATTGCCACATAGAGTACACATCGTTATTAAACAGTGATGAAGGATAACCTCCGTTACCTTTGCCAATTCCCATTGGAAGGTTCATCCAAAGATTTCTCTTAGGATTAATTGTAGGATCTACCTGCTTGGTCTGATTATACATAACAGACCTTGGGCGAACGTGAGAACGTGCGAACTCGATATCAAATCCGAAAGCATCCCTAAACTCCTGATCAGTTGGATAATTTCTACCCTTTTTCAATGCCTGGTAGAACAATTCAACCATTTTCACGTCCTCAAACGGAGTCCAATCAAAAATTTGTTTTGAGGCTGTTGGTGATTGTTGGGCAGTTGCCATAAACGTATTACCTCCCAGCAATACGGCAACTAACAACAACGTTGTGTACAACTTTTTCATAACTCTGATTTTTAAATAACATTAAACCTATTGTGATAGCATGACTCTGCACTTTGCAGAGTCATGCTCGAAAAATTAAAAGTTAGACTGTGGCAAATCCCACCAGATACGGGTTGCCTGTAAATCAGGACCACCAATTGCCTTCAATCCTGATGTTGCAATATCCTGTTTGGTTGCTTCATCGGATGCCGAGAAAGGTATTCTGCGAATTATCTCTCCGGCACTTAAGCTACCGTCACCGGTATCTTCGGGTAAAACAGGGAAAATGCGGGGATATCCTGTTCTGCGCAAATCGTTCCATGCACCAAACGAATAAGGGAAAAATGCAATATACTTCTGGGTCATGATTTTCTCCAGTTTAGTCTCGTCATTATCACCTTCATTCCATTTAACCCCCACTGCAACAAGGCTTTGGGCATTATGAGCCTTATAAGCCGGATCCACATATACTATATCTTTGGCCTTTTCAAGAGCCATATAGCCGGCAAGAGCCTGTGGGTAAACAGCCTTATCAAATATAATTTCTTCGGTGTAATCTTCATTGAAATCCTTTAGATTGGTTCCTTCGAAAGCCTCCTGAATACCCCTGTTATAAAACTGTTCGGCCGAACCACCCATATTCCATCCTCTCAATGCGCCCTCTGCCCTTAAAAAATCCATCTCTGCAAGACGAATAATAAATAGTGGCATCTCAACAATGGTTTCGCGAATACCGGAATATGCGGTCCTAAAGTTAACGTCATACGACTGACCCGACATCATGCTTATACCGGAGCGCAACCCCACAATCATCGACTCGGCCGGAGTTATCTTATTATCATCGTCGCTAATAATTGGATCAGAGTTCTTTGAGAACAAAAATTCCAGCATCGGGTGATTGTATGATTTTAAAATTGTCTCCAGAGAAGCGTTAAGCCTTGTATCATTCCATGTGTTTGAAATCATCAGCAAAGGATTTACAAATCCCAGTTCTATTGGAGCAAGGCGGATTTGCTGACTGGCTTCGTCAACAACACCGGCAGCAACTGCCTCTTCGGCCCACTTACGTGCCAACTCAGGTTCTGCCTTAACAACGTTCATTGCCATTCTGAGCTTCAATGAATTGGCAAAACGAATCCAGCTACTGATTTTTTTATTTCCGGTGATACGATCATACTCAGCCAGAAGAGCATTTACACCATCTTTATACCATTTAGGCTTTGAATCAAAATGATTGAAAAAGGCAACTATTGTACCAACATTATTCACTATAGTCGTCTAAATACACTCGCTCGAATAATCGGTAATGG
>JBDHYT010000018.1:0-15088 GCA_039811485.1 Marinilabiliaceae bacterium
ACTTGTCGGTGGCCATAGAGATAGGAATGGTGCTTGCCATAATCCTGTTTATGAAACGGATGGCCGATCTCTCGCAAATTAAGTTCAAAGGTCTTATCAGTGACGATCAACCCACCGATGCACAGATGGTTGACCTTCCGGACGGTGTTGGCCTGTACGAATTTTCGGGTCCTCTGTTTTTTGGTGTGGCCCATCGCTTTAACGATCTGCGTACCTATGCAGCCAATAAAGATAAAGTTATAATACTTCGGATGGAGCAGGTGCCAATGATTGATGCAACCGGAATGCACCATCTGCGGATGCTTATCAAGACACTGCGTAATCAGGAAGAGGAGATTCTTGTGTGTGGCATTCAGCCCGTTGTGCGTCAGGCACTCGACAAAGAGGGCGTTCTCGATGTAATTCCCGACCTTAACATACACGATACTTTCGAGTCAGCACTTGAACATTCGCGCATTCTGGTTCGTTTGTTGAGCCTGGCAGATAAAGCCGGCGGCGACAAACCAAAAAAGAAAAAGAAAAACCAGAAACCAACCGAATGAAATACAGGAGTTGACAGGAAATCTGCTACCAATGACAGTGGTTGGTAAATGGGATCTCTCACTTCGTTCGAGATGACAGTCCGTCATCAACACATTATGACCAATTTTTTGGGTACAAACTCAGGCTGACAAAAGTTTAATAAACAAAATCCCCGTCGCAGAATTTCAGGACGGGGATTTGCTTTTTATAGACTCAAATCTTTTTTAGCGAGGTAGAAATCCACCTTTTCAAGGCTCTTGTCGTTTACTCGGTCAAGCATTTCGCTGGCTGTTCTTGGTGGTGGCACAATCACTTTGTCGCCTTTCTTCCAGTCGAGAGGCATAGCAACTTTATATTTGTCGGATACTTGCAGTGCGTGAAGCACTCTCAATATCTCATCCATATTTCTACCCACGTTGAGAGGATAATACATTATCAGCCTTATCTTTTTCGACGGGTCGATAAAATATACCGCTCGTACTGCCGCCGTTTCGCTCTCGTTGGGTTGCAGCATGCCGTACAGTTTTGATACCTTCATGTCGATGTCGGCAATAATTGGGAAATCGAAATATACTCCTGTCTTCTCCTTTACATTGTTTACCCAGGCAAGGTGCGAATGTATGCTGTCGATGCTTAATCCAACACGCTCTGTATTAAGAGCTTCAAACTCATCTTTGCGTGTTGCAAAACCGCTCATCTCAGTTGTACACACCGGAGTAAAGTCGGCCGGGTGAGAGAATAGTACTATCCATTTTCCGGGAGCATAGTCATGCAGGGTAAGCGGACCGTGGGTTGTGGTAGCTGTAAAATTTGGTGCTTCATCGCCAATTCTTGGCATATAAGTCTGTTCCATAGTTCTTTATATTATTGTTTGTTCTTTTTTTTAGATTGAAATCACGAAAGATAAGCATTCAGCATCCATGCAAGTTTTTCCTGTCCAGCAATGTATTCGCCCATTTGTGCTGTCGTGGTTTCGTCGCCCGATTCGGCTGCAAGGTGCATTATGTCGCGTTGTAGTGCTATCACTGTTTTTAGCGAGTCAAGGACGCTCTTAACGGTAGATTCTGCATCCGAAAGATTGGGCTGCTCCTTTATCTGCGATAGTTTCAGGTACTCCGAAAGAGTGTGTGCGGGAGTGTTGTCGAGCATCAAAATCCGCTCAGCAATCTCGTCAATCTTTTCGGCAAGGTCGTTGTATATCTCTTCAAACTTCTCGTGAAGAATAAAGAATTTGTTGCCTTTGATATTCCAGTGAAACCCTCTGGTATTCATGTAGAATAGATGATAGTCGGCCAATAGGATGTTCAGTTTTCCACTGATTGTGTTTGCTGTGTTTCCGTTTAATCCGGTAGTAGTTAAATTTTTCATGTTATTTTTGTTTTTGTTTTCTGATACAAATATAGATGTCGTTTTTGTATAGAACAAACTGATAATCTCTATATTTGCAATAGATAAAATCTATAACGATATGAATTTTCAACAATTGGAGTATATAATTGCACTCGACAGACACCGTAATTTTGTAAGGGCATCCGAGGCGAGTTTTGTAACCCAGCCTACTCTTAGTGCAATGGTGCTTAAGCTGGAGGAAGAGCTTGGAGTCAGGATTTTCGACCGCAGCAAGCAGCCTATCGTGCCAACTTCCGAAGGTGTGATGGTGCTTAATTATGCACGCGATATTATTGATAAAGCATCGGAGCTGAAAGAGTCACTTTTGCGCTTTAATGACGATCCTGTTGGCGACTTCCGTATAGGTGTTATCCCAACGGTTGCATCATCGCTCTTGCCGGTTTTTCTTTCGGGTTTTCTAAAGAGTTATCCATCCATCAATTTGATAGTTAGTGAATTGACTACGGCTACAATTATCGATAAGTTAGGTCGCGACGAGTTGGATGCCGGCATTATTGCCACCCCCGTCGAGTCGGTTAAACTGACCGAATATCCGGTTTATCGAGAGGAATTTATGCTTTATGGACGCGAAGCTGGGTTTAGTGAAGGTTTGGTTAGCATCGACGATATCGATCTTAGCCGATTGTGGCTTCTCGAAGAGGGACATTGTCTTAGAATGCAGGTAGTTAACCTTTGCGACATGCGCGGAGGCAATAAACTTCATCCCAATCTTCAGTATCAGGCAGGCAGTCTTGAGTCTCTTCGCCGGTTGGTCGATTCAAATGGTGGCTATACTGTGCTGCCGGCTCTTTCTACCATTGATCTGACCGACAACCAGCGGAAGAATCTTAGACGTTTTGAGCCTCCTGTGCCCGCACGTCAGATAAGCGTTGTGTCGATGCGTACCTGGAAGTGCCGGCGGCATATTGAACTGATGGCAGCTGCCATTTCCGGGGCAGTGGGTAGTCTTGGCCTTTCAACCAATAGCAATCTGGAGGTGGTGCCTGTGTCTGGTCTGAAAATGGATACATTTAAAAGAACGTGAGTCATCGTGTGACTTCCGATAGGTGTAATTTCCATTCTTTTATATTATATTTGAATCCCTCTTATTGGGGCGGCTGTTGCATTAATGGTTTGATTGTTTAAGTTTTGAAAATTTTGTGAACGTGAAAATTCATTCTTCTTTAGATACGTTGAGTGCCGTCAATCCGGTTGTTACCATTGGTATGTTCGATGGTGTTCACACCGGGCATCTTCATCTTATAAGAAGGCTTCGCGAGTTGGCATCGGACACGAAAGGCGAAACAGTAATTATAACCTTTTGGCCTCATCCGCGCATTGTGCTTGGTAAAGAGGCCGACTCGCTCCGGTTTATCACAACCCTTGAAGAGAAAACCATACTGCTTGGAGACCTCGGTGTCGATCATCTTGTTGTATTACCTTTTACCAAAGAGCTTGCAGCACTCACCGCAGGCGAATTTGTGGAAGAGATACTTGTAAATAAGGTGAAAATTCGCCATCTGTTGATGGGGTACAACCATCGTTTTGGGCGTGAGCTTAGTAGCAATTTCGACGATTATGCAGCCCTGGCCGCCCGTTTTGGTTTCGATATCACTCATGAATCACCCGTGTCGGTTGATGGTCTTCATTGCAGCTCGTCGGTTATCCGCAAATGCCTGTTGCGTGGCGATATTGCTACCGGGAATAAATTGCTTGGTTATAATTACCATCTGTCGGGTAGGGTAGTGGGTGGCAACCGTCTGGGGCGCACCCTGGGTTTTCCGACAGCCAATGTTGAGGTGGGCGATAGTGCCAAACTGATTCCATCCAATGGAGTCTATGCCTGTATTGTGCATGTTGAGGGACGTAATTATAAAGGCATGCTGAATATTGGGCTCAGGCCTACCATCGACTCGAATCAGGAACGTAGCAATATTGAAGTTCATATTCTTGATTTCGACCACGATATATATTCCGAGATTATCACCATCGAGTTTGTTCTACCTATTCGCGACGAGCAGAAGTTTGTTTCGCTTGATGCTTTGACCCGTCAGCTGAATATTGACGAACAGACCGTGCGGCGTTATTTTGATGCGGTTGAACGTCATTGATTGTGTTTTTTTGTGTTGATAATGAAGTAATTAAAAAATATATTTTTAAATCTGATTAGTTTATGTTTGAAATCGATTTTTTAACCTGGTTTGGTTATTTGGCATCAGTGGTGACCGCCATTTCGCTTTTGATGAGTCGTCCTCTTCGTCTGAGATGGCTCAATTTGGCCGGTTCGGCTCTTTTTGCAATTTACGGAGTGTTGATTCAGGCTTATCCGGTTGCGGTCTTCAACGGACTTATTGTGTTTATCGATGCTTACTATATTTATAAGATATACAGCTCGTCATCAAAGTTTTCGACCATCCTTGTTCAACCCACCGATGGTGTTCTTGGCGTTTTTATTGAAAATTATGCCAACGATATGGGTAATTTCTTCCCCGGTTACAAGGAGAGTTTCGGAAAACACAACTTTGTGGCAATCCAGATGCGCGATATGGAGGTGTGTGGCGTAGTTGCCGGCAACCGTGTTGGTGATGAGCTTACAATAGATATCGATTATACTTCGCCAACCAACCGCGACTATAAACCGGGTAGTTATTTATACCGGCAGTCATCGTTTCTGAAGGATAACGGAATCACAAAGTTATGGGCATCGCCAAAGACCCAGGTACATCAGGATTATCTTGTGAAAATGGGTTTTGGCCTTGATAGTGGAATGTTTTCGCGCTCCTTGGCTGGTTGATAATTAAATTTGCTCACTTTTTTGTTGAATAAACTGTTTTACACATTAATATTATTTTATGATTGAATTTGTGGATACTAATGCTTACCCATATAAGGTAGCCGATATCTCGCTTGCCGAATTCGGAAGGAAAGAGATATCAATATCCGAGCTTGAGATGCCCGGACTGATGGCGTTGCGCGAACGGTATGGTAACGAGAAACCATTGAAGGGTGCACGTATCATGGGTTCGTTGCACATGACGGTGCAAACAGCTGTTCTTATCGAAACACTTGTTGCTCTTGGAGCTGATGTGCGCTGGTGTTCATGTAATATCTACTCTACCCAGGATCATGCTGCTGCTGCAATTGCTGCTGCCGGAGTGCCTGTTTTTGCATGGAAAGGTGAGACTTTGGCCGAATATTGGTGGTGTACAGAGCGTGCTCTCGATTTTGGCGGTTGGAAAGGACCAAATCTAATAGTTGACGACGGAGGTGATGCTACACTGCTGATTCACAAAGGAGTGGAAGCCGAGAAGAATCCGACTATTCTTAAAATTGATTACAGCGGCGAGGGCGAAGATTTCAGAGAGCTGATGAGCCTTGTGGATGGTGAATACGCCAAAAATCCCAAACGTTGGCAAAAAGTTGCCGCCGAAATTAAAGGCGTTAGCGAAGAGACAACAACAGGGGTTCACCGTCTGTACCAGATGCTCGAAAATGGTGAGCTGCTATTCCCTGCCATAAATGTAAACGACTCTGTAACAAAGAGTAAATTTGATAATCTTTATGGCTGTCGCGAAAGCCTTGCCGATGGTATCAAGCGCGGTACCGATGTGATGGTGGCTGGTAAAGTGGTTGTGGTGTGCGGCTATGGCGATGTGGGCAAAGGTTGCGCCCAGAGTATGCGCGGCTTTGGTGCCCGTGTTATAGTCACCGAGATTGACCCTATATGTGCATTGCAAGCCGCCATGGAGGGTTACCAGGTTGCTACCGTTGAAGATGCTGTAGCCTATGCCGATATTTTTGTAACTACCACCGGAAATAAAGACGTGATAACAATCGACCACATGGAAAGGATGAAAGATCAGGCCATCGTGTGTAACATTGGTCACTTCGATAATGAGATACAAGTTGATAAACTTGAGAAGTTCCCCGGTATCAAAGAGGTAAACATCAAGCCACAGGTCGATAAATTTATCTTTCCCGATGGCCACAGCATTATTCTTCTTAGCCGTGGACGACTTGTAAATCTTGGTAATGCAACCGGCCATCCAAGTTTTGTTATGAGTAACTCATTTACCAACCAAACCCTGGCCCAGCTTGAGTTGTGGAAAAAAGAGCATCAGGTTGGTGTATATACTCTTCCTAAACATCTTGATGAGGAGGTAGCACGTCTGCATCTTGATAAGCTTGGTGTAAAGCTGACAAAACTTACCGACGACCAGGCGAAATATCTTGGTGTTAACGTAAGTGGTCCTTATAAACCGGAGCATTATAGATATTAAAGATAAAAAAAGGTGTTTCATTGCGAAACACCTTTTTTATTTCCTGATTATGGCCATTTGATGGTGTCATCATCAAGCCAGTACGGTCCTATCTGGATGGAGGATAGAACTTTGTCGTCAGCCCAAAGGTTGATGTTGTCCTTTTCGAATGCGTATAACTCCTTGCCTTCAAAACCATCAAGCGACAGGTCGTCAAGTTCAAATTCGCCCATTTTCGACTTCTCGCAAAGCGTAAGGGCCTCATCTATCGGTTGTCCAACATGTATTGAGTCGAAAAGGATGAAGTTTTCATCTTCAAACGAGACTTCAACAAGTCGGTAGTCCTCTTCGGCATCGAACGACATCGAGATGCCCAGTTCGTCGTAATAGAAGACCTCAGCCGATTCGCCTTCGCCATAGTTCTGCTCCTCAACTTCATCTGGTTCGCCAAGGATATTTTCAACCTCATCCTGCGTCATGCCGAATTTGATATCGTCAAATCCTACACCCGGAATAATCTTGTGTTGTGCCATAGTGTGTTTTTTTACAGTTTAAAAATAGGTAAAAACCCAATACTTTGCACTATTTGTTCTGTTTTATTTTACCATCCCATTCGATGACAAAAAAACAACATTAATATCGAAAATGACGATGGTTGTCAAACAAATGTTGACATTGATAAACTAAGGATTTAATTTTACTTGTAATTATTGTTTAATAACTAAAATTAACCCCTATGCGTTCACTGTTATTTGTGTTTGCCTTTATATTTTCGGCATCGGTATTTGCCCAGGAGGCTTCCACATCTTCGGTTGTAGTTTCTGCATCCGAAGCTCAAGAGGCTATTGTACAGGCTGAAAAAAAGCTTAACGATGCCCAATTGGTATTAAAGGAGAAGACTGATAAATCTACTACTTTTGAAGGACAGCTGTCTAACCTGAATCAGTCGATTAAGAAATTGACCGACGACCGTAAGTTGCTGCAAATGCAGTACAAATCGGCCGAAGCAGAGCGTAATGCCGCTAAAAAACAGGTTGCAATAGCCAAAGAACAGCTCAAAAGTGCAAAAAAACAGCTGAAGCTCAGCCTTAAGCAGCCGTGAGTGGATGATGATTGTTTAGATTGTTTAATCAAAAAAAGAGGCTGCCATTAAGAATGCAGCCTCTTTTTGATTAAACCTTACTATATAATACATGGAGGTCTTTGCGGGGATTGACACATAAAACCGGTATGTTGTCTTTGTTGATTATTGTTTTCAACTCCGGTGGACCAAAAATATCTTGTTCCGGTCCATAATGTTTGGTTGCCATAACCAATATCATTCCATCTTTATTTTCTGCCGCCAACTGGATTGTTTCCTGGTCAATCTTATAACTGCTCTTGATTCCATGAATAATTTCAAAGGGAATTCCGGCAGCTTCAAATTGTCGGCATGCAAAATTCAAATGATTATGTATTATTGCCTTAGCTAATGGTTCTTCGTCCTTTGCAGGTATCAGCTTGAGTCTTATGTCTTTATCTTTGCAGAAGTGTTCGGCCCATATCAACTTCTCTTTCTCCTCCTTTTTGTGACTGATAGGGATATAGATATATTTCAACAAATCCGCAGGAGGATTGTCATCCTTAACAGTTAGAAATGCACATTGAAGTTTCTTTGTAGCTTTAATAAATTTTACGCCGTAAAATGGCTTAAAGCCCGATGGTGGCGCAATGCCGAAAATGGCACATCGCACCGGATTTTCAGTAGCAAATGTTGCTGCCGCTTCTGGCAGATATCCTTTGCCAATGGTTATCTGATAGTCGTGAAAACTCTCTTTTGTGCAAATGTCGGTTACGAAATTCTCGAAGTCAACCTTGTATTTTTCTTGCGCAGCGACTCCTTCCTCCGGATAAACAGAGAAGATAAACAAATTATGATAGCATATCTTTGAGGTTCTAATACCGTATAGTATTGCACCTCTTCCTGCTTTGTCAAGCGATGCAGCAATAAGCACCGAATCAGTGTTGGTTGTCATAATTGTTGGGTGTTACAGGTTGATGGTCAAATTTAATTTATTTTTCAATATTCACCAATTTTTTATCAAATTTATATTGCCTTTGATTAAAAAATGTTGTAATGTGCTGTGGTTGATTATGCTTTTTAGTATGGGGTTGGTTGCAAAATGGTGGATAAGTATTCGAACAATATGCCTTTTGATTTGTTTTAACTAAAATGTTTGGAATGGTTGACTATGCCTCTATGCGGTTTCTCAATTAATAAAGTTGGGATAATTTGATTTTGTTAGAAAAATATAGGTTTATTTTAGAATCTTTATTTATTTATAGCCATTATCGGGTTGTATTAATAGTCAGCTTTTTATAATTTTGACAGTTCAATTTTCAGACTGAACATTTTTTAAAATCATATTTACTAATTATTATAACATAAAAGAGATGGCAGTTAGTTACAAAGATTTAGGTTTGGTTAATACCAAAGAACTATTTGCAAAAGCCATTGAAGGCAAATATGCAATTCCGGCCTACAACTTCAACAACCTTGAGCAGCTTCAGGCTATTCTTCAGGCTTGTGTTGAGACCAAATCACCGGTTATTCTTCAGGTATCTTCGGGCGCCCGTAAGTATGCCAATGCTACCCTGCTTCGCAATATGGCCAAAGGTGCTGTGGAGTATGTTAAAGAACTTGGATACGAAATTCCTGTTGTTCTTCACCTTGACCATGGCGATACTTTCGAGCTTTGCAAAGAGTGTATCGACAGTGGTTTCTCATCAGTAATGATCGACGGTTCGCACCACTCTTACGAAGATAACATCGCTCTTACCAAAAAAGTAGTTGAGTATGCTCATGCTCATGGTGTTACAGTAGAAGGCGAGCTTGGTGTTCTTGCCGGTGTTGAGGATGATGTTGTGGCTGAGCACTCTACCTATACCCGTCCTGAGGAGGTGGTAGATTTCGTTAAGAGAACCGGTGTTGACTCATTGGCAATCTCTATCGGAACTTCACACGGAGCACACAAGTTTACTCCTGCCCAGTGTACTGTTGATGCCAACGGCCGCTTGGTGCCACCACCACTCCGTTTCGATATCCTTGAAGAGATTGAAAAACAGATTCCTGGTTTTCCTATCGTTCTTCACGGTGCATCATCGGTGCCAATGGAGTATGTTGACCAGATTAACGCAAATGGCGGTGCATTGAAAGCTGCTGTTGGTATTCCTGAAGAGCAGTTGAGAAGAGCTGCAAACTCTGCTGTTTGCAAAATCAACATCGACTCAGACGGCCGTCTGGCTATGACTGCTGCTATCCGTAAAGTGTTTACTGCAAACCCAGGTGAGTTCGACCCACGTAAATACCTCGGCCCGGCCCGCGACGTTCTTAAAGAGCTTTACAAACACAAAAACCAGAACGTACTTGGCTCTGCCGGTCGTGCATAATATTTTTGTGGAAAATAATAAAAAAAGGAGCTTTTTGCTCCTTTTTTTATTGACATTGATTTTAAAATGTCATAGCTTTGATATAGTTAATATTTAAAACCGTTGCGTATAGAAACAAAAACCGTTGTGATATTAATTGGAACGCTAAATCGTGTTAAGTCTTGAGTTTGGATAACCAAACACAAAGAAATGAGTACTTTGAAATGAGATCGGAAGATTGTTTATCTCCGCGCAAAGCACTAAAAGGGGTTCGAAATCAACCCCTTTTTTATTGCATATTAATAGAATATTCTTCCTTGTATTTTAGAGTTTTTTTCTCCGTCTGTCCTCTATTTTTGTCATGTATGTATATCCAATCAGAAAGGATAGCCAATGGCAAAGTTAAATGTCATGTCGTTCCATTTCAACGGATTGTTGCCAAGTACCCAGCGTTGGTGTTGGGGTTGCGAAGGGTCGTGTGCTTTTAAACCCATATCAACCCTGAAAATGAAATAGTTAAAGTCTATTCTTGTGCCAAAACCAACACCTAATGCAATTTGTTTGTAGAATTCGTCGATATTAAACAGACCTCCCTCTTCGCTATTCCCTTTTTTGAGCGACCATATATTCCCGGCATCGGCAAACAGTGCGCCTTCGAGTAACCAAAACAGTTTGAACCGGTACTCGGCGTTGAGTTCCAGACGCATTTCGGAGGTTTGGTTGTGGTAACGCAGGTTGTTTCCTTTGCTCGATCCCGGTCCAAGGCCACGTACAGGCCACGCCCTGATGCTGTTAGCTCCGCCTACGAAATAGCTTTTCTCGAATGGAAGCACATTGAGGTTGCCGTAAGGAACACCTGCGCCTGCAAAAAACCTGTACGCAAAGCTGTTGATATGGTTGATATATACATGGTAGCGCAAATCGATATCTGCCTTTACATATTGTGCGTATCTGATGCCCATAATATCGCGGTAACCGTTGTCGTTACGCGGCTTGGTCATACTCACTAAGCTGTTGAGTAAATTGCCCGACGACTCAATATTGGTTCTCAAATACCAGAAATTCTGGTTTTTTTTCAGATTCTGCTGATTGTAAATGTATGTGTAATTGGTATTTAGGATAAGGTGATCCTCGTAACTATATTTCAGAAAAGTGTTTTCGATATAGCTTTTAAACTCGGGGCTTATCTTTGGAATATTCACTAAGTTGAAATCGATGGGGGTGACCGAATGCCACACATGTCGAGATGCCTTCCAATTGTAGGTCAGGCGCGATGATGCCACTGTGCGCGTAAAGTCGGGGCGTCGCTGGTAGTCGTAGGCAATGGCTACATTAGTGTTGGGGTTGTATCGTTTCCTGAAACTCTCTATCTTAAATGGAATCAGGAATTTAGGAAATGTGAGTGATGTCTCAACCGATGTCTCCAATGTGTTGAAACGTTCCTTCCCGTCGCGGGCAAACTGGTTTTGTGTAGCCAGACGGTAGCGTACCTGGAGAATCTCTGCACCTTTGAAGAGGTTGTTGTGCTGATATTTAAGCGAACCGGCTGCACCAAGGTTACCCGATGAGTTGGTTCCTTCAATATCGAGTGCATACGATTGCTGTGTCGATTGGGCAAGGTGTATGTCGCATTGTAACAGTGTGTTGCCATCGGCATCCCTCTCTCCGGCAATCTCTTTGAATCGGATATTTACAAACCGGAACAGGTTGAGTGAGCTTAGGAGAACATGGGTTCTGTCAACTTTCGAAATATCGTAGATTGATCCTGGAACAATCTCGCATGAGTTAAGCAGCACCTCTGGCTTAAACTTAGGACTCTCGCGGTAGAGTATATAATGGTCGTTGTATTCGATGGTGTCGAAAGGTTGCGTAAGTGGTTGCTCCCCAATTGTTTGCTGTTGGTTGGAGGTGAGTATGAAATAGATGTTTTTAATGGCAGACTTTCGGTGTTTTTGGGTAATAGTTTTACCCGAAGAATCTGTGATAACCGGATTTACTATTATAATGCTGTCTTTGATGCGATAATTCGATTGGCTGCTGTCGGCCATAAAGTAGATATACTCTTTTGAAAAGTTAAAGTAACCATTCTGGTGCAGACGGTGAGTTATGCGTTCACGTTCCTTGTCGTGAATGTCGGCATCGAAAGGTTTGCCTGCTTTGAGAAGCGAATTGATGGTGTCGGCCAGTACTATGGAACGAATCTCCTCATCTTCAATGGAGTATGATGTCGATGCAATTGTGTGCTGTCTGTTGGGGAATAAGCGATAGACAACTTTTATCTTTTTCTTTCCGGTGATAATTGCTGTGTCCCTAACAGAGGCGTTGAAGTATCCTTTGTTGTGAAGATAGAGATTGAGCTGTTCGGCTGTTTTGCGTTGAAGAAGTGAGTCGTAAATTACCGGTGGTTCGCCAATCTGCCTCAGCCAATTGTTGAAACCCTTTTCTGAGTTACGTCCCGAAAGATTGTACAGATTGAGATGGAGCCGCCAAAAGCCTAATATCGTCACGTTCTCTTTCTGACGGATGTATCCCTTTATCTCCGATTTATTGTGATTGCGCGAAGGATTGATAACCTGGACCTTATTGAGCAGATATTGACTGTCGTCAACATATTTTGTTGATCGGCAGCCTGTTATGATTAACAGTGAATAGGCTAAAAGATAAAAAATTCTTCGAATCACGATAGTTAAGCGATATTTTGGTGTCGATGATAGCAATTGTAAACACAATATCTGCTATTTTTCGTTATAAAGATATTTAATTTGAATGATATGGTATAATTTTGAACTTCATTTTATGTCGAATCCATGCTAAGTATCAACAAAAGGAAATTAATTCTCTCACTTTGGCGTAAGAAACAGCGTCAGACAAAAAATATCTTTATAGCCGAAGGCGTTAAGCTCGTGACCGACCTTGCCCGTAGCGGCATGAAACCTCTGTTTGTGGTTGTTACCGAGGATTTTGCCGACTCCAACGACTCAGTAATCTTTGATGATTCTGTTGAAATCTGTGTTTGCCCAGTGGCCGATATGAAGGAAATCTCTCAGCTTACAACCCCTTCTCCAATGCTTGGTCTGTTTCATATTCCTGATACTGAGTTTGATATCGATAAGATGCCTGACGATCTAGTACTTGTCCTCGATGGCATTCAGGATCCGGGAAATATGGGCACCATCGTTAGAATTGCCGACTGGTTTGGAATCAAAAATATAATATGTTCCGACAGTTGTGTTGACATATACAATGCAAAGGTTGTGCAGGCTACCATGGGTGCTCTGGCGCGTGTTACCGTTGTTGAGACCGACCTCGCTATTTATCTCAATCGCAATAGAAACCAGTGGCAGCTGCCAGTCTATGGAACTTTTTTGGAGGGTAACAGCATCTATAGCCAACCCCTTTCCGCTCAGGGTTTCATAGTGATGGGTAGCGAAGGTAGAGGTATTAGTGATTCGGTATCATCGTTTGTTACTGATAAGTTGCTGATACCTAGCTTCCCCGAAGGTGTGGCTACTTCTGAGTCGCTCAATGTGTCAACTGCCACTGCTATTGTGTGTAGCGAGTTTAGAAGAAGGAATTATTAAATAAGAGTGGTAAGTTGTTGGTTTTTACTGTTTAATCTTGTGCACTTAGATGAATAGGAGGTGCTTTTTACTTCCTATTCGGACTACATACCAGTTCAGCTGCCTTTTCGGCACATCTTTCGCCATCGATGGCCGATGAGGCTATACCACCTGCATAACCTGCTCCTTCGCCACAAGGGTAGAGCCCCGAAATGGTTATATGCTGAAGCGTATCCTTGTCGCGCGGTATTCTTAGTGGCGATGATGTGCGGCTCTCAACGCCTAATACCACTGCATCGTTGGTGATAAATCCGTGTGCCTGACGACCAAACTGCTCGAAACCTTTTCTGAGTCGTTGGCCAATATGGTCGGGAAGCCAGAAATGCATTGGCGATGACACTACTCCGGGTACATACGATACCTCCGGCAAGTCAAACGATAGTCTTCCCTTTACAAAGTCGGCCAGCCCTTGTGCCGGTGCTATCACACCTTTTCCGCCATTGACAAATGCCAGTCGCTCAAGCTCCTGCTGAAACTTTAGCACGCCAAGTACACCATCGTTCCGGTACTGGCCGATATCTTCGGGACGTATCTCCACCACAATACCTGAGTTGGCATAAGGTGAGTTGCGTTTGCCGGGCGACATGCCGTTTACCACCATCTCGTTATCCGAAGTCATGGCGGGTACAATAAACCCTCCAGGACACATACAGAATGAATATACGCCTCTTCCTTCAACTTGGGTTGACAGGGTGTAGGAGGCTGCCGGTAGATATTCGCCACGGCCTTCGGGCGAATGGTATTGAATTTGGTCTATAAGCTCTTGCGGATGTTCTACCCTTACGCCCATTGCCCAGGTCTTCTGCTCTATTGTGATGTTTTTGGAGTGGAGCAGATGGTAAATGTCGCGCGCCGAGTGACCTGTTGCCAGGATCACCGATAGTGCTTCAATCTTCTCGTCGGCCGATGTGATAACTCCTTTTACCTGGTTGTTGCTTATTATCAGGTCGGTAACCTTTGTGTTGAACAGTACTTTTCCGCCCGATGCCAAAATAGTTTCGCGCATACTTTTTATGACAGCCGGAAGTTTATCGGTACCAATATGGGGGTGCGTGTCAATCAGAATATCGGGTTTGGCTCCATGATGAACAAAAACTTCAAGTATTTTCCTGAAATCACCGCGTTTGGTGCTTCGTGTGTAAAGTTTTCCATCAGAATAAGTGCCTGCACCTCCTTCGCCAAAAGCGTAATTCGACTCTTCGTCAAGTCCTTGATTTCGGTTCAGCTTTGCAAGATCTTTTTTGCGGGCACTCACATCCTTTCCTCTTTCGATGATTATAGGTTTGATACCCAGTTCTATAAGTCGAAGTGCTGCAAACATGCCCGCCGGTCCGGCACCTACCACAATTACTTCGGGCGAGTTGCTTACATCGCCATACTCAAAGTTAATGGGAGCAGGCTGCGGTGGTGTTTCGTTTATCCACACTTCGGCTTGTAACTGTATGATTACCTGTTTTTTACGTGCGTCAATTGAGCGGCGGGTTATAAATGCTGCTTTTATATCTTGAATGTTGATATCCAGCTCTTTGGCAATAGCCTGTTTGTATAACTTTTCGTCGGATGCCTCTTGTGGTGTAAGCCGCAGCTCTAATTCGCGCTTCATAAAAAATATCGGAATAAGTAAGATAGGGTGAAAAATGATTGGGCAAAATTACTCAATATTATTCAAAATAAAAAGTGAGACCCACCCATCGCGATTTGAGTTTGTCAATAGCTTGTGTGTAAGGCATGTCAAGTAGTTCGCCTGTCCCTTTCGGGTTGTGCATATTGTTCAGTCCTATCGACCCGCGTATCTCTACCGTCAGCCGGAAGTAGTTGAGGTAAAAATCCATTCCTGCGCCAATGTCGTAATAGAGGTCCAATGAGTTGAGCATCAGTCTGTCCTGTTTG
>JBDHYT010000019.1:0-15001 GCA_039811485.1 Marinilabiliaceae bacterium
TATCCGTGTCGCTTTGGTACATACGTACTATTTGCGGAATAAAGCGGTCGATGGTCATTTCATTGCTGCCGTTGGTGGTCATCACCGGGTCGGCATATCCGGGTGCAGGAAAATAGCTGTCGAACTCCCTGCCCGGCTTTATGTTCCGTTTCGTTGCCGCCACAACGCCCACACCTATACCGTTCAACATTCTTACTTTCATCAGAATTTAATCTCCTTTTCAAAGTACTGTCCAAGTGTTACGCCTTTTACCAAAAATGAAAGTTTGCCTTTCAATTGCGCTTCAAGTCCTGTTTGCATTGCATTGAGGAGTATAGAACCGATTTTCAGGTTAGACAATTTAAAAATGATGTCGTTAACCACCGAAGCATTGGCCGGGATGGTGAGCGAAGTAACTACACTTGTGGCAAGTGTTGTTTTAGTCTGGTCGCTACTCTGCATTACGTCAACCTTATAGTTATCCAGCTTTACCGCAATGTCGGACGGGTTTTTGATTAGAACAGAAACTTTAATTTCTGTTTCAAGTACGCCTACTTTGTGAACTTTAACAGCGGCAACCGAATATTCGGTCATCCGTGCCAGCTTCTTTGTATTGGTGCGAAACCAAAGGAAGAAACCAACCACAGCCGCCACGATCAGGCCGATTAAAAGAAACTTGTTTTTACTGTTGTTTTCCATTTATGCAACTCCGTGCGCTAAAATGATTAGGTTGCAATGGTATGGAAATAAAAAAATGCCGTTGTGTGAAATTGTGCGAAACTGTGCGAAACTGTGCGAAATTGTGTGAAACTGTGTGAAACTTTTTGTTTTTTGATACGAATAAATGAGTATTTTTGAACAATAAACCATTTAGCCCGGTATGGAAACAGCAATGATTACAAAAAAGGAGTTGGCAGCCCTCTATAATTGCCATCCGAACACAATCAGCAGCCGCCTGAAAGCATTAGGCGTTAAAAGCCGAAAGAGAATACCTCCTAAAACGCTTGAATTTATTTTTGAAGAGTTTGGCTCTCCCCGGCAATCAGAAACCCAAAAAAATGAAAAATCCACGGCGTAACCGTGGATTTTCATTTGTTTTAATACCCGAATAGAATCGGTTGCTCAAGGAAAAAACTTGTATATATCTTTTCGGTGAAGAAACCGTACAAAAGTGATAGTGTTGTTTTCAAAGCTCACCCCAAGCCTGAAATCATCAATTTTCAGGCGGTAAAAGTTGGAATAGCCCTTTATTTTTTTGAGGTTGTTCAATTCCCTGATGTCTTTTGCCGTTTCAACATTTTCAATAATTTTTTCAATAGCATTGAGAATATTCTTGTCTGATATTTTTTTAATATCCCTCAAAAAGCTGGATTTGAAGTCGGTGTTCATTTTCGCAAATGTTTGAAAACGGTATTCCTTGACACGCTTTTTGTCTGCATACCCTCTTCTATTGCCATTCCAAGACCGTATTCCTCTTTTTCTTCATGGCTCAATACCTTTATTTTGATGTTGAGCCGTTTTAGCATTTCAGAAATAAAAGCCATTTCCTTTTTACTTTTTGGTTGTATGATAATCGTTTCCATATCCTAATATATTAAGCTGTTAAGGCAAAGATACAAAAAAAATACCCGATTTTTCAATCAACCAACTGGCATTTTAGCGGTTGGATAAACCGCTCACTCACATACACGCTTTTTTGTGCCGGATGATTAACCACAACCGTATAATAATATTCATTTTGTAGTTTTTTATATTCAACCTCTTTAACAAGACCGGTTAAATTGCCGTACCCTGTTATATCGCCTGATACGGTTACAAATGTGCGAATTTTGAATTTTGCTGTTTCCATAGTGTTGGTTTGAGATTAACTATTTGATTTACAGCGCACCAATAAACATTGATTTTCATTGGTGCGGCTGTTGGTTATTAAATCATTTCTTGTTTTTCTATATCCCTATACCATGCTACAACCCAATAGTTAATAGCATGGAAATCACTATTGTATTCTTTATTAGTACGTTTTTTGTAATTGTCCAACATATTTATCATTACATATGTTACCTCCTTGCCGTGCTTGTCAATTAACATTTGTACTTCACTTTTTTTAAGGCGTACAGTTACACCATATAGGTTTTTATCCTCTGTTGTGGGTTGTGGTGTGCTTTTTTCAGCTAAGGATTTTGCACATCTTAACCTCTCCTTAACTTCGGATAGGTAATTTTCAAAATACTGGCTGCGGTCTATTGGGGCTATTTTATTCATCGCTTCTAAAATACGCTCCAAATTTTCGATTGTAAATGTATCTCCAATCATAGTTTTGTTGTTTAAGTTGTTGATTTTCAATGCTCAACAAGATTATTGCACCGCTCTAATTGTGCTATTGGTGCGCTATTGATTTTTATTGGTGCGCTATTGTTATTCATTTCTCCGCTCATTTTACCGTCTGCTACTGCCTGTTAGTGGTATTACATTGAATGTTTTAAACCTATCCATCAGACGGCCTTCAAACCGTTCCTGACACTGCTGCACACTTAAATTGCTTGTGAGATGGTAGTTAATCATGCGGTTTTGGTATATCTCGTACCGGGCAAACAGAAATTCGTCAAGTATCGTTTCAAGGCTCGTTCCGTAGCTCTTCTGTTTTTCGGTGGCAAGGCCGATGTCGTTAAGGCATACGGCCACGGGCGAACCCTCAAACATTTTACCGCCTTTTTCGAGTTCGTTGTATGTGAAGCGGTCTATGTGGTTGTGTATCTTCTGATAGTTAAGCATCTCCGTTAAACTTGTGTTGTAGAACCTGTTGTTCATGTTCAGGTGTTTAAGGTACTCTGCAAATACCTGCATTATCATCGTCTTGCCGGTGCCGGGGTCGCCAACCAAAAAGAGGTTTTTATGAACTCCGTAGTTACGTTCGGGAAATACTTTGAGCGCATGGGGTGAACGGTGGAAGTAGAAGAGTAGGAACTGAATTACCTTGATATTGTTTTCGTCAACGATGAACTGTCTGAACTCCCTGCCCATCATGTTGTTGCCAAGCCCTATCAACAGGTCGTAATGGTTGCGCCATTCTGCTGCATTTTCAATCTCGTAGCGTTGCGAAGATGGCAGCAGCTCTTCACGGTGGCGGTTGAGTATGCTCTTAAAGCGGTTGTAGGTTAGTGTAACCTTTGGTGTGTCTGCTGTGGCCTGTGGTTTGGGCTGTTGTGCCGGTTGTGGTGCAGTTGCAGCCGGGGCATTTTGGCGAATTAATTCGCTGATTCGTGTTGCTGTTTCCATTTTGTTGGGGTTTTGGTGGTTGTTTTTATCAATAAAAAGACGTTACAGTATAGTCGGGTTGGGTTGTGTCTGTTTTGGGCGGTATTTTGGGCTGTTTTTCGCCAAATTTCGCCGCCCGGCTCTCCTTTCCCTTTTCTTCGTTCAACCAATCTTTCACCCAATAACCGATTGCGTGATAATCGCTTTTATACTTTTTGCCGGTTGCACCCTTTTGGGCATTCAGCTTGTCAATCATTTTTTGGGTGTCCTGTTCACCGTATTGGATTACTAATTTTTGATATTCGTTATCTGTTAAAAAAACAAACTCCAAAAACTGTTTTTTCAAAACGGTGGGGGTGCGGTCACTACCTTTCTCTTCTTTATTAAAAGTAGTTTCTTTAGTTTCTTTAATTATTACGGTACTGTTTGTTGTATCATTTGAAATACCGTTTGTGGTATCGTTTAATGTACTATTTGCAGTATCGTTTGTTGTACTAAAGCGTTGCAAGCTGTCATAGTTAACTATTGATATAATGGTAGTTAGTTTGTTGTTTTGTTGTTCTATTACAATCAAATTTTCTATTGCTAACTGTTGTATAAATCTCCTTACTTTACCTCGTGACCATTGCCAACGATTTGCAAGCCTATCTTCTGACCATCCAATAGAACCTCTTTTAAGAGATAATTTTATACCTCTCTTTATAAGGGTGGTATCTTTGAAATTCGCTAAACCAATTAAATCAATCCATGCTTGACCTCGTGAGAATTTCTCGCAAAGCCAAATATCATCATAAAGCAATTGACGGTTAATTATAAATTTACCTCTCATAATTGCTCGAGTTATCAGGAGTGAGTAAGTTTTTTAAAAAATTTTCATCTTCTGATTGCCTAAGAATAATTTTAGATATTACAATATCTAATGTTTTAGAAATGTTAGGTAAATCTTTAGATAATGGATGACTAAAGCCCTCATTAAGAGATAGGTTTTTTAAAAAATCATATGAATTATTACTAATCCTACATGAAAATTGCTTTTTTGCTGAAATTGTCATAATATTGCAATTAGAAATTTATAATACAGATGCAATATTACATATAGTAATTTAATATTACAAATAGTAATGTTGATTATTTTTAATTATTTTTTAATATGTTGGTTATGAATAGCTTAGGCGAAAGGGTAAAAGCAGTTATGCGAACAAAAGGAGTAGTAGTAGATGATATTTGCACATTAACAGGTAAAAAACAACCTACTATTTCAAGTTACCTTACAGGTAGAACATTTCCCAATGAAGACTTCTTTGAAGCTTTAATTAAGTTAGTTCCTGAAATAAATCTGCACTACATTATTACTGGCATTGGAGAACCTTATTTTAGTGAATCTAATCTAAAGAAAAAAGTTGCTGAATTAGAAAGCAGGGAGAAGCAGCTCACCGACACAATTATTCGTATGGGTTCTATGCTCGGCACAGGTGGCGTTAGTCAGGGCGACCGGTCAAAGTATAGAGGTGTGTTTAATTCGGGTAACTGTATTGTGAAGCATACAGTTATAAATACACCTTGGTTTGCATAAATAGCAACCGCCCGAAAATCAGTGTATTAAGTTGAAAAGATTTATTTTTAACTAAAATATTGTTGAATTATGACTCTACTTGGGCATGCTCAAAAATTGAAAATTATTATAGGAGAGCGCGATTCGGTCTATGATCACCCGCTATATGAGGCAATAACCATGGCGGCCGCCAAATTTGGTATGGCAGGCATTACAGTTACTCATGCGCTTAGTGGCTTTGGAGCCTCTGCCTATCAGTCGCCTCCGGTTATTTCAACAGTGGAGCGGCCTGTTATTATTGAAGCCGTAGATGCGCCAGGACGGATTGAGCAGTTTGGCGAAATAGTAAAGCGTCTTTTCGACAAGTCGGGGTGCAACGGAATAATATATATGGAGAATGTGGAGGTGCTTCACTACCGGCGAAGGGAGTAATCATTTAACATGGGTTTAACACAGCATCCGAAGAAACAACAACTCTTCGGCAGGATAATTGTTGCTGTTAGCGTGGTATTTGTGTTACGTTTTGAAAACTTATTCGGACTAATTTACGATACCTGACGATTTTATTCTATTTTTGTAACTCATGATATTATAAAACTTATTTGGTATGAGGACTTTATTAACAGTGGTAATTGTCGCTCTGTTATCATTAGAAGGCATTAGTGCCCAGCAGGCCAAGCCGGTTATCAGCTTTAACAAAACTGTTCATGACTATGGCACCATTGCCGAAGACCAGGGAACAGTGAACTATACTTTTGAATTTACCAACACCGGTGGGCAGCCATTGGTTGTTCACAATGTTCAGGCATCGTGTGGATGCACTACGCCTGAGTGGTCGCGTAATCCTATTCCTCCGGGAGGAAAAGGTACTGTGAAGGTTACTTTTGATCCCCGCAACAGACCGGGTAATTTCAACAAACCCGTCACTGTGAGCTCTAATGCCCAAACGCCAAGTGTACTGCTTCGCATTACAGGCAATGTTACCAGCAAAACTCCTACCATTGAGGATATCTATCCCTATGTTATGGGACCGCTGAGGGTTGCCGATTCGCACCTGGCCTTTACTAAGATAGAGCCCGGCACCAAAAAGACCGAACAGCTTAAGCTTATCAATACATCTGAAAAACCGGTTATGCCAGAGTTTTTAAATGTGCCACCACATATTGTTGTAAAGGTTGTGCCGGAGACACTTAAACCTGGTGAGGCTGGTGTTCTGGTTGCCGAATATGATGCCTCAAAAAAAGATGACTGGGGTTTTGTGGTCGATCAGCTTTTTCTGATTTTCGATAAGGTGAAGGATTATAAAAACCGCATCACTGTTAGTGCCAGCATCGAAGAGAATTTTGATGCCATGAGCGATGCTCAACGTGCCAATGCCCCTGTGATTAATATTACTGACAAAAATTTTGATTTTGGCGAAATCAAATCTACACAAAAGGTGGAACATGCCTTTGTTGTTAAAAACGACGGCAAGTCCAACCTCATTATACGTAAGGTAAAGGCATCGTGTGGCTGTACAGCCATCAACCCGAAGAAAAGTGTACTTGTTCCTGGCGAATCGACAGAGATAGTAACCGTATTTGACCCGACAGGGAAAAGCGGACGACAGAACAAATCTGTTACCGTCATCACCAATGATCCGCAAAACTCAAATGTCCTGCTTCGGATTTCGGGTAATATTGTCGATTGATTTGTTAATTCATTTGAATTGTTATATTCAGAGAGCTTTAAATAGCTCTCTGTTTTTATAAAATAGTGTTATGAACCATCATCACGATCATGTCGAAAACGATCCTGCATATAAGGGTCTTAAGGTAAACAAAGGTGTGGAGCAACCTCCCATGGTTAATCATGATGCTGCCCAACGGCTTATTGGTAAAAAGAAGAAGAACCTCTCCATCGATCAGTATATGGATGGAATTCTTGGTGGCGACATCACCATTCTGAGCCGTGCAGTTACACTGGTTGAGAGCTCTCGTACCGACCATCAGGTTATGGCTCAGGAGATTATCAAACGGTGTCTTCCTTATTCGGGTAAGAGTGTGAGATTAGGCATCACAGGAGTGCCCGGTGCCGGAAAGAGTACTTTTATTGAAGCTATGGGGTTGCATATCACCGGGTTGGGCGGAAAGCTGGCTGTGTTGGCCATTGACCCGTCGAGCGAAAAATCTAAAGGCAGTATTTTGGGCGACAAAACACGCATGGAGCTACTATCGGGTGAGGCCAACGCCTACATACGCCCATCGCCATCGGCGGGATCGCTTGGTGGTGTGGCCCGTAAGACCCGCGAGACGATTATATTGTGTGAGGCTGCCGGCTTCGACAATATTATAATAGAGACAGTGGGAGTGGGGCAGTCGGAAACGGCTGTTCACAGCATGGTCGATTTTTTCCTGCTATTGCAACTGGCGGGTGCAGGTGATGAGTTGCAGGGAATCAAACGAGGTATTATGGAGATGGCCGACGGAATAACCATCAACAAAGCCGACGGTAACAATATCGAAAAGGCTAACCTTGCCCAGGCTCAGTATCGAAGCGCACTTCATCTGTTCCCGGCATCGCCGTCGGGTTGGACACCCGAGGTCAAAACCTGCTCGGCACTTAATAAGACTGGGATGGATCAGATATGGAAGATGATTATGGATTATGTGGAGTTAACCAAAAAAAATAATTACTTTTATACCCATCGTCGCGACCAGGCACGCTATTGGATGTTTGAATCGATTAACGAGAGTCTTCGCGACCATTTTTACCATAATCAACTTATTGGTGAGAAACTGCAAGAGTATGAGCAGATGGTGCTGCAGGATAAAAAGAGTTCGTTTGTGGCAGCCGGTGAGTTGCTCGATATGTACTATAAAAATATTTGAGGGACATCCCTTGGTGATAATTAATTAAACTGAAAAACAAATGAGAAAACTGTTATTTTCTATTCTTGGGATGGCCGTATTGGCTTCTTGTCAGCCCAAAGGTTTTAAAATTGAAGGTAAACTTACCGGTGTCGAGAATGGCACTGCTTATCTTCAGAATATCCGTGATGGCAGACCCAACTCACTCGATACAGCCGAGATTAAAGGTGGAACCTTTGTGTTTGAAGGAAAAGCCGATCAGCCCGAACTGCTATTTATAGTGGTTGAAGGTCATCAGCAGCCGTTGGTTGTTTTTGCCGAAAATGGAAAGATTAAAATAGAGGCCGATATCGAAAAAACTGATGAGGCAAAAGTAAAAGGTTCAAAATCGCACGATCTGTTTGCAAAATTCAACGATGAAATGCCCGACCTGAAGAGAGCACAGGCTATTCGTGAAGAGTATATGCAGGCGCAGATGAGTGCCGACCAGGCTAAGATGGAGGCACTTAGCAGTGAGATGAATTCGATTATCGAAAACCAGAAAGCCTACATGAAGAAATTTGTGTTCGACAATGTGGCCAATCCTGTTGGTGCATTTGTGGGACTTAATGTGGTGTCGATACTTGATTATCAAGAGCTTGATAGCTTGATGAACCTGCTTGAGGCCAAACAGCCCGACCATGTTTATGTAAAAGACTTAAAAGAGATGATGGAGCCGATTAAAGAGCACCAGCTTGCTCTTGAGGCTGTTAAAGTAGGTAAGGTGGCTCCTGTTTTCACCCTTACCGATCTGAATGGTAAAGAGGTGTCGATCGAGTCGTTCCGTGGAAAATATCTTTTGGTTGATTTCTGGGCATCATGGTGTCAGCCTTGCCGCCAGGAAAATCCTAATGTGGTGAAAGCATATAAAGCATATAACTCAAAAGGTTTTGACGTACTTAGCGTTTCTGTTGACCGCGATGAAAATGCCTGGAAAGAGGCCATCAAAGCCGACGGTCTTGTGTGGACACAACTGCACGATACTGATAATAAGGCTGCTGAGATGTATGCTATCCAGTCAATTCCTACTACTTTCCTGCTCGATAAGGATGGAGTTATAATTGCTACCAACCTTCGTGGTGAGGCTCTCGAAGCAAAGCTTAAAGAGTTGATGCCTTGATAGTTAGATGTGGTATTGAAAACCTGCCCTCATTTTTGGAGGCAGGTTTTTTTTGATGTAATGACAAAAAATTAAAATTGTTTGTTATTTTTATCGGGTTAAAAACAGAATCAGTTATGAAGAAAATCCTTTATTTAGTTTCGCTGCTGACAGTTGCAGCATGTCAGCCTACACCCAAAGGCTATGTTATTGAGGGAACCATCAGCAATGCCGATGGCAAAACTGTGGTTATGTCGGCTTTTACTGCCGATGGTGCACCTACCTTCGATACCTTGAAAATCGAAAATGGTAGTTTTTCTGCAACCGGTACTTTAGGTAATCCGGTACTCGTTACCATTTCGGTAGCAGGTAGTCGCGAGAGGCTTTCATTCTTTGGCGAAAATGCCAAATATAAGGTGGTGGCCAATGCCGACAGCATATCAAAAGGAAAAGTAGAGACCCAAAGCCCGGTTCAAAAACTTTTTGCCGCCGTACAGGAGGAGCTTAATGTTATTCAGGGACAAAAAGACATTACAATACAGGAATATAACAAAGCACGCATTGCCGGCGACGATGCTTTGGTTAATAAATATACCCAGCAGTACGACTCGCTTGATGCTGTGTCGGGAAATATTATGACTTCTTTTGTTGAGAAAAATCCGCAATCGCCGGTATCGGCTATGTTTGTTCACAACAAATTCCGGTTCGGTTCACTTGAAGAGATGAAGGAGTGGTCTGCAAAACTCGATACTGTACTTACCTCTTCTCCTTATGTACAGGCTGTTAAGAGCCGTATCAATATTCTTGAGACTGTGGCGGTGGGCAAAGTGGCTCCCGATTTTGCCATGGCCGACTCGCTTGGCAACATGGTTAATCTCTCAAGTTTTAAAGGAAAGACTGTGCTTGTTGATTTTTGGGCATCGTGGTGCGGACCATGCCGTCAGGAGAATCCCAATGTAGTGAAACTTTACAATCAGTATAAAGACAAGAATTTCACCATTCTTGGTGTTTCGCTCGACACCGACCGTGCCAAGTGGCTTAAAGCCATTGAGGACGATAAGCTTACCTGGAATCATGTAAGCGACCTGCAAGGCTGGAAGAACTCAGCTGCCGGCCTTTATGGTGTAAACTCTATACCACACACAGTGCTTATCGATGCCAATGGTGTGATTATAGGACGAAATCTCAGAGGCGATGAGCTTGCTGCCAAACTGGCAGAGGTGCTTTAATCTCAGTTTAAAATAATGTAAAGCCGGAGTCGATTTATTCTTCTCCGGCTTTTTGTTTTGCAGGGTTTATTAAACCATCTCCCGTTTTGTTTGTTTAGAGATGTGTAAAACATAGATTGCTTAACTTTGATATAAAATAATAATAGAAGGAGTTTTAACTGCTTAAAATCTAAATAATAAGGATATGAACTACGATTTAATTGTTATTGGCAGTGGCCCGGGAGGCTATGTGGCAGCAATAAGAGCATCGCAGCTTGGTTTGAAAGTAGCTGTGGTTGAACGTGCCGAACTGGGCGGAATTTGCCTTAACTGGGGCTGTATTCCCACCAAATCGCTTCTGAAAAGTGCTTCCGTTTTCGAGTATATCAAGCATGCTGCCGACTATGGAATAACCATTGCCGGTGATGCCAAGCCCGATTTCAATGCCATTGTCAAGCGCAGTCGCGATGTGGCCGACGGTATGAGCAAAGGCATACAGTTTCTATTCAAGAAAAATAAAATAGAACTGGTTCAGGGCTCGGGTAAACTCACTAAAGATAAAAAAGTGGAGGTGGTAGCAGCCGATGGCAGCAAATCTGTAATCAGCGCACCTCATATTCTGCTTGCCACCGGTGCCAGCAGCCGTCAGTTGCCCAATTTACCTCAGGATGGCCAGAAAATTATCGGTTATCGCAAAGCACTCACCCTCGACAAACAGCCAAAGAGCATGATAGTTGTGGGTAGTGGTGCCATCGGTAGCGAGTTTGCCTGGTTCTACAATGCAATAGGCACCGATGTTACCCTTATTGAGTATCTTCCCGAGATTGTACCTCTCGAAGATGAAGAGGTGTCGAAACAGCTTGGACGCTCATTCAAGAAAGACGGGATCAAAGTGATGACGTCGGCCGAAGTTACAAAAGTTGATACTTCCGGTAACGGTGTTAAGGTTACCGTAAAAACTAAAAAAGGCGAAGAACAGCTTGAGGCCGAAATAGTACTGTCGGCAGTGGGAATTACTCCAAATATAGAAAATATCGGTCTCGAAGAAGCCGGTGTGGCAGTGGAGAAAGGACGTGTTAAGGTTGATGAGTACTATCGTACTTCAGTGTCCGGAATATATGCCATTGGCGATATCGTTCCTGGTCAGGCATTGGCTCACGTGGCGTCAGCCGAAGGTATCATCTGTGTTGAAAAGATTGCAGGTCTCGATGTTGAGGCGCTCAACTATAAGAATATTCCCGGATGTACCTACACAACTCCCGAAGTTGCCTCGGTGGGATATACCGAAAAAGCAGCTAAAGAGGCCGGCTACGAACTGAAAATAGGAAAATTCCCGTTCAGTGCTTCGGGTAAGGCAAGTGCCGCAGGGCATAAAGATGGTTTTGTAAAACTTATTTTTGATGCAAAATATGGCGAACTGCTTGGGGCACACCTTATTGGTGCCAATGTAACCGAGATGATTGCCGAACTGGTGACAGCACGCAAACTTGAGACTACCGGTCATGAGATTATTAAGGCTGTGCATCCTCACCCGACAATGAGCGAGGCTATTATGGAGGCTGCTGCTGCCGCTTATGGCGAGGTTATCCATATTTGATTCACTCCAATTCCGAAAAACAAAAGAGGCTGTCACTAAAAATGACAACCTCTTTTGGTATCCGGTCTAATATTATTTGCCGAAAGTTGTCAATCCATCTTTCAGCCAGTTTTTATACTCCTCCACATCGAGGTCGAATGCGCGCGGTTGGCCTAACTGCACCTCGTCGGGGCTCATCAGCACGTAGTAGGGCTGTCCCTGAATCTGGAAACGGGTGAGTTGGAAGTCGGCCCATTTTTGGCCTACGTTTTTTATCGTTTTGCCGGTCTCCTTCGAGGTATATACTTCGTTGGCAGGCAAATCCTTACGCAGGTCAACATAAAGCGACACCAATATGTATTGGTTTGTCAGCATCTCTTTTATCTCAGCATCCGACCATACGTTATCTTCCATCTTGCGGCAATTTACGCAGGTTTTACCTGTGAAGTCGAGCAGGAGTGGCTTGTTTACTTTTTTTGAGTATTCAAGAGCCGTATAGTAATCGTCGAAGGCCGGTATTCCTTGTGGTCCCTGGTGCATGCCTTCGGGAAGTACTGCCGGTGAGGTGGTTGCGGCAGTCGATTCGCGTCCTACGCCCATAGGCGACTCGGCATAGTTGGAGGATGGCGGGAAGCCGCTTATCAGCTTCACGGGTGCGCCCCACAGGCCTGGAATCATGTATATTGTAAATGCAGCCACTGTTATCCCGAGGAGAAGGCGCGACACCGGCATGTGTTCCATTGGTGAGTCGTGTGGCAGTTTTATCTTTCCGAACAGATAAAGAGCCAGAGCTCCAAATACGGCAATCCATATAGCTAGGAATGTCTCACGCTCAAGTATATGGAGGTCGAGAGCCATGTCGGCATTCGATAGGAACTTGAATGCAAAGGCAAGCTCAAGGAATCCCAGCACAACTTTTACCGAGTTGAGCCATCCTCCCGATTTGGGCAGTGAGTTGAGGTATCCCGGAAATGCCGCAAAGAAGGCAAAGGGCAGAGCCAGAGCCAGTGAGAATCCGAGCATACCTATAACCGGTGCCATGCCGCCGTTGCGTGCAGCCTCTACAATGATGGTTCCAACTAACGGACCTGTACAGCTGAACGACACCAATGCAAGGGTAAAGGCCATAAAGAATATACCCAGTAAACCGCCTTTGTCGGCATTTTTGTCGGCCAGGTTAACCCACGATGCCGGAAGCACAATCTCGAACGCACCAAGGAACGAAATTGCAAATACTATCAGCAACAGGAAGAAGAACAAATTGAATATTGGGTTCGACGACATTGCATTGAGTGCTCCTGCACCAAAGATGGCTGTTACCATCGTTCCCAGTATCACATAAATAAGTATTATCGAAATGGCATAAAGTGTTGCATTCCTAAAACCCTGTGCCTTGGTTTTACTCTGTTTGGTGAAGAAACTCACCGTCATTGGTATCATTGGGAATACGCAGGGTGTGAGCAGGGCCGCAAAGCCGGCAAAGAACGCCAGTATAAAGATGCTCCAGTAGCTCTCTTGTTTCTCGTCGGCCGGTTTAATATCTTGTACCTGGGCCGCAGCAACCTCCTGTTGTGCAACTGTACTCTCCTCAACGCTCTGTTGTTGGGTGTTTTCGCCCTCCTGTATTGCGTTTTCTCCGGTCGGTTGTTCGGTTAGTTTGGTTACCTCTACCGTGAAGCTGAAAGGCTCTTCGTCTGGCGGCATGCAGGTCTCGTCGTTGCAAACCATATATTCGATATGTCCGGCAATGGTTGCTTTGCCGGGGGCAGTAACCTCCACCTTCTGCGAGAAGTATGCAGTAGCGTTGTGCCACTTAAGGTTTGCCTTGAATGACGGGTCATAGACGGTCGTTGGTTCCGGTGTTTCGGTTACCTTGCCCAAAACCTTAATGTTGTCGGCCTTTTGAATGGTAATGGTTGTTGGCACTGCTGTGTTTTCGGGGAGGAAAGCCGAATATACGTGCCAGCCTTTTTGTGGAGTGGCTTCTCCCACCACCTCAAAAACATTATCGGTAACTTTCTTTACCGATATTTTCCACTCCACCTGATTCCCGCCTCCAAGTTGGGCATTGGAGATGGTGTAACTGAGTAGAAAAGAGAGAATTAAAAATATTTTGTGTCTCATAACTATTGAAAAAAATGTGAAAAACCGGCTTTAAAAAGCCCTTAATCTTTAACGGATAAAGATATGAAAAGTTTTACATACGTCGATATTCTGGTTAAGGAAAGGAGCAAAAAAAAGGTTGACCTGTCAATTCAGGTCAACCTCTTGGTTATTATCATCGATGATCTTGAACTCTAAGAATCCTAAAGAAGCTGTTGAAACCACTTTTATTCCCCATCCGTATTTTAGTTTCCATCTTAGGATTTGCGAAGGAAAACCCTTTTTCAGGAAAGCATATATATAAGGATGAATCTTCAGTGTCAGTTTTTTATACATTGGTTTCTGCACTGCTTTTATTATGGCTGCTTCAATAATATCGGTCATTTGGATGGATGGTCCAATTTTCCCGGAACCCAGACATGACGGGCATGTCTCTGCTGTGTTGATATGCATCTCGGGTCTGACCCGTTGACGGGTAATCTGCATCAGGCCGAACTTGCTTAGCGGCAGTATGTTATGTTTTGTTCTGTCGCCTGCCATGGCCTCTTTCATGCGGTCGAATACCTTTTGACGGTTTTCGTTGCTCTGCATATCAATAAAGTCAATCACTATAATGCCACCCATGTCGCGTAGTCGTAGCTGTCGTGCTATTTCGTCGGCAGCAGCTAAGTTTACCTCAAGCGCATTATTCTCCTGGTTGGCCGCCGATTTTGACCGGTTGCCACTGTTGACATCAATAACGTGCAGTGCCTCTGTGTGTTCTATAATCAGATAGGCACCGCTTTTGAAGGATACCGTGCGGCCGAAAGATAGCTTTAGCTGCTTTTCGATATTGAAATTATCGAATATCGGCACCGATCCTTTATAAAGTTTGACGATGTTCTCCCTCTCGGGTGCAATAAGACCTACGTAGTCCTTTATCTCCTCGTAGGCGTTTTCGTCGTTTACATATATTGCGTTAAAAGAAGGGTTTAGAATGTCTCTAAGAAGTGCGGTGGTGCGTCCAACCTCACCAATAACCAGCGAAGGCGCTTTCAAGTCCTTCAGCTTGTTGGTGTTGTCTTCCCAGCGTTTTACCAACATGCGCAACTCCTTGTCCAACTCGGCAACTCTTTTCTCTTCGGCAACAGTGCGGACAATAACACCGTAATTTTTTGGCTTTATGCTCAGCAGCAGTCTCTTAAGTCTGCTGCGCTCTTCTGAAGATTTTAGTTTCTGGCTCACCGATACTTTGTCCGCAAAGGGCATTAGTACCAGGTTTCTTCCTGCCAGTGATATTTCTGATGTCAATCGGGGACCTTTGGTCGATATTGGCTCTTTTGCTATCTGTACCAATACCTC
>JBDHYT010000020.1:0-14609 GCA_039811485.1 Marinilabiliaceae bacterium
CACATCTTCGCCCTTCAGACGCAGGTAACGTACATAAATATCGGCAGGAACATATACTCCTGCCAAATGCCCAATATGCACCGGCCCGTTGGCATAGGGCAGGGCTGTTGTCACAAGTGTTCGCTTAAATTCTCTCTTTTCGCTCATTTTGACTGACATTAATATACTCTAATCACAACTGATGATGTTGCGATTCAGTGGATGTTTTTAATCGGATGAAAAATACGGACAAAGATAAGCAAAACAAGCTCAATTGGATGTGGAGTTTTCAATTTTTAATTTGCGATGTAATACTCTGTTTATTTATCTTTACTGCAAATAGGTTGTTATGATTAGTTCTAAAATTGTCTCTCCTCCCTCTCTTAAAGCAGGCGCGCGCATTGTGCTTATTGCTCCTGCCGGGAGTATGCAGCCGCAGCCTGTTATTGAGGCTGCTTCAGTTTTGCGCAATTTGGGCTACAGTGTTGAGTATGGCAATTCGGTGTTTGGCAGCTATGGCGTGTTTTCTGGCACCGACAGCGAACGGCTCAACGACCTGCAGAGTGCCCTCAATCGCGACGATGTAGATGCAATATGGTGCGTCAGAGGAGGATATGGTGTGATGAGGATTGTGGATAAGCTCGATTTTTCCGGTTTTGTAAAGCATCCCAAATGGCTTATTGGATTTAGCGATATCACAGTTCTTCATTCTGCCATCCAGAGGTTAACTGGCGTTGCAACCCTCCATGC
The DNA here is from genome assembly GCA_039811485.1 of Marinilabiliaceae bacterium. GTDB lineage: Bacteria > Bacteroidota > Bacteroidia > Bacteroidales > Marinilabiliaceae > JAGPIS01. The sequence continues at coordinate 730 of JBDHYT010000020.1, forward strand.
TCCAATGATGAAACATATTTGCGATTTTGGTGCAGGCGACTGTTATGTGGCTGAAACACTTGCACTTTTGGAAGGCGCAAGAAATCCTGTTAAATGTAGTACTAATCATCTAAGCCACCCTGGTAAAGCGCGCGGAGTATTAATTGGTGGTAATCTGTCGCTTCTCTATGCACTGCGTGGAACCGGCTTTGATATTATACCCGATGGCAAAATTCTTTTCATTGAAGACATTGGAGAGTATAACTATCACCTGGACAGGATGTTGCAAAACATGCGCCTTGGCGGTGTCTTCGACTGTATCAATGGTCTGGTTGTAGGCCATTTTACCGATATGAAAGATGGTGCAACACCCTATGGTGCAGATGCTTATGCTATTATATCAGAGATTGTGTCAGGCCGTGATTACCCTATATGGTTCGGTTTTCCTGCCGGACATCAGGATGACAACCACCCCTTGATGCTTGGTGCCGAAGTTGGGATTGATATCGATACTCATGCATCAACTCTTAATTATATCCTTTAAACCTGGTTTATTGCATTTACGGGGTTCATGCGTGAGGCCATCCATGCGGGCACAAATCCCGATACGACGCCGATGCACACCGATATTCCTGTGCCAAGCAATATATTGCCCATTGTGAGCTTGAATGGCACATCGAAGGCAATATTTATCCACGACACCATCAGAAATATCAGCAATAGGCCTGCAATGCCGCCAAGCAATGCAAGAAAAATACCCTCGAAAAGGAACTGGCTTAAGATAAATAATTTCTTGGCTCCCAATGCTTTCTGGATTCCAATGATGCGGGTGCGCTCTCTTACCGACACAAACATTATGTTTGCTATCCCGAATCCTCCTACCAGAATTGAGAATCCTCCGATAAACCATCCGGCAAAATCTATTATTCTGAAAAGTGAATCGAAATTTTTCTGAACTAAGCTTATCTGGTTTATTGCAAAGTTATTTTCCTGGGCTGGTTTCAGTCGCCGTTTCTCCCGAAGCAGACCGGTTATCTCATCCGACAGCTCCTCTGCACTTATGGTGGGTTTACTTTTGATGATAATGGTGGGCTGTACGCTCTCCGATTTGATATTGTAAACGCTTTTTGCTTTCTGCATCGGTATTACCAGATTGTAATCCATGCTGTTGCCAAACATATCGTCGCCCTGCTTCTCAAAGACACCAATTATTTCGTAGCGGTCACCTGTCACCTTCACCTTTTTGCCAATGGGGTTTTGTTCCCTGAAGAGCTCTTTGGCTAATGGAGCACCTATAACAGCCACATTTGAGCCGTTGGTGTTCTCGGCAGGCGAGAAGAAACGTCCGTTTTCTATTGTGAACGACCATACTTTTTCAAAATCGGAGGTTACACCCATTACTGTTGCCCCACCATATTTGTTGTCGTAATACGAAATATCCTGACGGCTTGCTATGAAAAAAGCAATTCCCTGGGTCAGTTGCGATTTTCTTTGAATAAAGGTCATCTCGTCGAGTGACGGGAGTGGGCGGTTGAGGTACCGCCACCAGGGGTATTCTGTTTCGCCTTCGGGTGGCGTCCATGGCCATTTTTGAATATATATTGAATTGTCGCCCAGCGACTTTATACTGCTGTTGATTTTAGATTCAAGGAAATCTATTGCCGTAAAAACCGATATGATTGAGAATATTCCTATTGTGACTCCTGTGAGTGTAAGCGCAGCCCTTAATACATTGGCACGTAATGCCCTAACAGCAAACATGATGCTTTCTGATAGGTGGTGGATTATTATTCGCATTGGTTAGGCATGATTTGTGTTGATTATCTGAATGCCAAATTAATGAAAAAATTTTGACTCAATGATTTTTTTCATTTATATTTAAAAAATAGATGAAACATGGCCATTATTTTATAATTTTGCAACCTATATGATAAATGTATATAAATGAGTACTTTAAAGAGAATTAATTCTGCTCTGGTTTCGGTGTATCACAAGGAAGGGTTGGATGACATAATTAAAAATCTGCATTCGCTTGATATTAAGCTGTTTTCAACCGGAGGAACCCAGACATTTATCGAAGGAATGGGAATTCCCGTTACCCCGGTAGAGTCAGTAACCGGCTATCCATCAATTTTGGGTGGAAGGGTAAAGACACTCCATCCCAATGTTTTTGGTGGAATACTTGCACGTCGTGACAATGCTTCGGATCTGGAACAACTTGATAGTTACCAGATTCCTCAGTTTGACCTGGTAATAGTAGATCTTTATCCCTTTGAAGCCACCGTTGCATCGGGTGCATCGGAGCAGGATATAATCGAAAAGATTGATATCGGCGGTATTTCGTTGATTCGTGCCGGTGCCAAAAACTTTAAAGATGTTGTTATAGTTGCCTCTCAGGCTCAGTATGGCTCCTTTTTGCAGTTACTTAACGAAAAGCATGGAGCCACTTCGCTCGACGACCGTAAAATGTTTGCAGCAAGTGCCTTTGGTGTTTCGAGCCATTACGACAGTGCAATATTTAATTATTTCAATGGCGATGCCACAGCCGGAATTCGTTTGAGTGTGAATGGCGGACAGACATTGCGTTACGGCGAAAACCCGCATCAGAAAGGATTCTTCTTTGGTAACATCGGCGATATGTTTACCCAGTTGCATGGCAAGGAGATATCGTACAATAACCTTTTGGATATTGATGCAGCAGTAAACCTGATTTCCGAATTTGACGACACTACCGTAGCCATTCTCAAACATAACAATGCCTGCGGACTTGCAAGCCGCCAGGTGCTTAAGGATGCCTGGGTTGATGCCTTAGCCGGCGATCCGGTGTCGGCTTTTGGAGGTGTGGTAATTGCCAACAAAGAGATAGACGCTGCCACTGCCACCGAGATGGATAAGATATTTTTTGAAGTGGTGATAGCACCCGGATACAGCACCGAGGCACTTGAGATACTTAAACACAAAAAGAACCGGATGATTCTGGTTCAAAAGAAGGGCGGACTGCAAAACCGTCAGGCACGCACACTCCTCAACGGTGTGCTGGTGCAGGACAGGGATGTTGCAACCGAGGGGGCCGACAAGTTTACTAAAGTAACCAATTCCACGGCTACCGAAAGTCAGGTCGATGATTTGGTTTTTGCCAATAAAATAGTGAAACACACCAAGTCGAATGCCATTGTTTTGGCCAAAAACCGGCAGCTCATTGCCAGTGGTACCGGACAGACTTCGCGGGTTGATGCTCTCCGCCAGGCTATTGATAAGGCCAACTCGTTTGAGTTCGACCTTAAAGGAGCAGTAATGGCCAGCGATGCATTCTTCCCCTTTGCCGATTCGGTTGAGATTGCCCATAAAGCCGGAATTTCGGCAGTGGTGCAACCAGGAGGTTCGGTGCGCGATCAGGAAACCATCGACTATTGCAACCAGAACGGCGTAGCAATGGTATTTACAGGAATTAGACACTTTAAACATTAAAATATCAACCGAATGGGATTGTTCTCTTTTTTATCGCAGGATTTGGCCATGGATCTTGGTACTGCGAATACTCTTATCATCCACAACGATAAGGTAGCTGTGGATGAGCCTTCGATAGTGGCTCTCGACCGGCGCACCGACAAGTTGGTGGCTATTGGTGAGAGAGCGCGCCAGATGCATGGGAAGACTCATGATAATATCTATACCATCAGGCCATTGAGAGATGGTGTGATTGCCGACTTCAACGCCGCCGAGCAGATGATCAGGGGAATGATTAAGATGATAAATCCCAAATCGCGACTCTTTACTCCATCGCTCACAATGGTAATATGTATCCCCTCGGGAAGTACCGAGGTTGAGATTCGTGCCGTGCGCGACTCAGCCGAGCATGCCGGCGGACGCGAAGTGTATATGATTTACGAGCCCATGGCGGCAGCACTCGGTATCGGACTCGATGTGGAAGCACCCCAGGGTAACATGATTGTGGATATAGGAGGTGGAACTACCGAAATTGCTGTTATTTCGCTTGGTGGTATTGTTACCAACAAGAGTATCCGCATTGCCGGTGATGACCTTACTGCCGATATTACCGAGTATATGCGCCGTCAGCACAACATCAAAATTGGTGAGCGTACAGCCGAAGAGATTAAGATTAGGGTAGGATCGGCTCTTCCGGAGCTTGAGAATCCGCCGGCCGATTATATAGTGCAGGGTCCCAATCAGATGACGGCTTTACCAATAGAGGTGCCTGTATCATATCAGGAGATATCGCACTGTCTGGAAAAATCGGTTTCGAAAATCGAGACAGCAGTTCTCTCTGCCCTGGAGCAAACTCCTCCCGAACTCTATTCGGATATTGTGAACAACGGAATTTATCTGGCGGGTGGAGGTGCGCTACTGCGCGGCCTCGATAAGCGGCTTACCGATAAAATCAATATAAAATTCCATATTGCCGAAAATCCGCTTCAGGCGGTGGCACGCGGTACTGGCATTGCGCTTAAGAACCGTCATCGTGGTTTACCTTATTTGATTCGTTAATAGCATAGAACAGTAAGCCACTGACAAACAGTGGCTTACTGATTTGATAGAATTTAAAGCCGGTACGATGCGTAATTTTCTTAGATTTCTGCTGAGAAACTCTAACTTCCTGATTTTCTTCGGGTTGGAGATTATTTGTTTTCTCTTTTTGATTAACTATAACGACTACCAGAGGTCGTCGTTTTTCTCATCGGCCAATCGGGTAAGTGGAGCATTGTATTCGTCGGTCGATAAGGTATTTCATTTCTTTTCGCTTGTGGATGAAAACAGAATGCTGGCACTCGAAAATGCGTCATTGCGAAACCAGGTCAACGACTGGAATGCGCGTTTTGCGCGTCAATCGTACAGTGTTCGCGATTCGTTGAACAGGCCGCAATTTTTCTACCGGCAAGCAAAGGTTGTAAATGTTTCGGTGAGCAAAACCCGTAACTTCATCACCATCGATAAAGGTTCAAAAGGTGGAATGAAGAAAGATATGGCCGTTGTTTCGGCCCGGGGCGTGGTTGGCATGATATGGAACACCTCCGACCACTTTGCAACAGTAATTCCTATTATCAATACTTCCATGAAGCTGTCGGGAAAACTAAAATCGACCAACTTCTTTGGTTCTGTGGAGTGGGATGGTTTGTCGGCTCGCTATGCCTGGCTCAATGAGATTCCCGTTCATGCTCCGGTTAGTATGGGCGACAGTGTGGTCACAAGTGGTTTTTCGTCCATCTTTCCCGAGGATATCCTTATCGGAGAGGTGGAGGACGTGGAAACCGATAAAGGCGGTGGATTTTACAATATAAAGATTAAACTGGCTGTCGATTTCAACAGTATATCTTATGTTGAAGTAATTGAAAACAGGTTGCAGGATGAACAGAAATCACTGGAAAAAGTAGAAGGAAATGATTAAGGATATTTTAAAGCACGGCCGCATATTTCTGATATTGGTACTTATTCAGGTATTGGTGTTGAACCGTATCCATTTCTCGGGTTTTATCAATCCTTATCTTTATGTGCTGTTTTTACTCTACCTCCCGGTAGGCATCAACAGGATGCTGCTTATGTTGCTTGGCTTTTTCGCAGGGATGACTGTGGATATTTTTAGTAACACACCCGGTATGCATGCCGGTGCCTGTGTGCTTATTGCTTTTATGCGGCCTGTGCTGCTCAAGGCATTTTTGCTCAAGGATAACTCCAATCCCGATAGCTGTCCGTCTATACACGAATACGATATTGCAATGTATATCAAATATGCAGTATCTATGATTGTTATCCACCATTCGTTTCTGTTCCTTATCGAGCAGTTCGACTTTTTCTACTTCTGGCCCACACTTGTTAGAATTTTGTTGAGTTCCGTTGCAACATTTTTACTGATATTGGTGGCACAACTTTTTTTGAATATTAAAACCGATAGGAGAGGCTGACGTGGGTAATATTAGCAGACGCTCGGTAGTGATTGTGGGATTGATGATTGTTGTAGGAATCGCTTTCCTTGTAAAACTGCTTTCACTCCAGGTTTTTAACGACTCGTATAAGTTTTTGGCCGAAAATAACTCACGCCGGAAGATAATTGCCTATCCATCAAGAGGATTGATTTACGACAGGAATGGTGTTCTGCTTGTGTCAAACCAGGCTGTGTACGATATTATGGTCACACCCCGTGAGATTAAACCTTTCGACAGTCTGGAGTTTTGTAATATATTGGGCATTGAAATGCCAACACTTCGGAAGATGTTTGACGATATGCGGAAGGACATCAAAAGTAAAAAAATATCTACCTATAAGCCATCGGTTTTTTTAAAACAGCTCTCGAGCGAGCGGTATGCGCGTCTTCAGGAGAAGATGTCGAGGTTTAAAGGTTTCTTTGTTCAGCGTAGAACTTTGCGAAAATACGAATATCCAGCTGCAGCGCATATTTTGGGATATGTAGGTGAGGTAAACGAAGGTGTTCTTGAGCGCAATCCATATTATGCCATGGGTGACTATATCGGTATCAGTGGTATCGAGAGTACCTACGAGGAGGAGCTGCGTGGCAAGAAGGGTGTGAATTTTATGATGGTTGATGTTCATGGCCGCGAGAAGGGTGAGTTCAGAGGCGGCGTTTACGATACTGTGGCCGTACCCGGGAAAAGTCTTCGGCTATCGCTTGATATTGAACTACAGATGCTTGGCGAAAAGCTCATGCAGAATAAGACCGGAAGTATTGTTGCCATAAAACCTCAAACAGGTGAGATTCTTGCCATGGTTTCGGCACCATCCTACGACCCGTCGCTGCTGGTGGGGCGCGACCGTACGGTCAATTTCCCCGTTCTGTCGCAGGATTCGCTTAAGCCATTGTTTAACCGGGCCATCCAAGCCTGGTATCCGCCCGGTTCCACATTTAAGGTTATCAACGCCCTAATAGGTTTGCAGGAGGGTGTAGTGACCCCCGAAACACGATATGGCTGCCACATGGGATACAATATTGGCAGTTTCCATCTTGGATGTCACGCCCATGCCTCGCCTCTTAATCTGGAGCAGTCGATTCAAAACTCCTGTAACGCTTATTATTGCTATGTCTTCCGCGATATTATAGACAACCGCAAATATGGAAACGTAAAAACGGCACTTAATGTCTGGAAAGATTATCTAGTTAAGTTTGGCCTTGGTTATAGGTTGGGAGTAGATATTGCCAACGAAAACCGTGGATTAGTGCCCAACTCCGACTATTTCGACAAGGCTAAGGGACCGCGATGGACTTCGTTGGGTATTGTATCGCTTGCCATCGGTCAGGGAGAGTTGCTTGTGACTCCTATTCAGATGGCCAACCTGTCGGCAGCAATCGCCAACGAAGGATATTTTTATACTCCGCATATAGTGCATGCTGTTGAGGATGAGGTTATTTCGCCCGAATTCAGGACGCAGCATTTCACAGGTATCGACCGTGAACATTTCAAGTTGGTGAAAACAGGAATGGAGATGGCTGTTTGGGGTGGCGCAGGAAGTACTGCTCGCCGTGCTCAGGTGCCTGGTATCGTGATATGCGGAAAGACAGGTACGGCACAGAATCCGCATGGCAAAGACCACTCAATATTTATGGCTTTTGCTCCAAAGGAAGATCCGCAAATAGCAATATCTGTCTATGTTGAAAATGCCGGTTTTGGTGCCACTTGGGCAGCTCCTATTGCCAGCCTGATGGTTGAAAAATTTATAAATGGTTCAATTAGTGCCGATCGACAAGTTCTCGAAAAGAGCATATCCGAAGCAGTTTTAGTGTATGGTAAGAACAAGTAATACATATCGCAAGGGTGTTGACTGGGTAACGGTGCTGATATACGGTATCCTGGTTATCTTTGGATGGCTTAATATTTATGCTGCCAACTTCAACCCCGAGACTCAGGTCTTTTTTTCGGTTCATGCCGAGTACTTCAAGCAGCTGGTTTGGATTGGCATAAGCTGGCTTTTTGCCTTTCTGATACTTCAGGTCGATAGTAAATTCTTTGTTGAGGTAAGTTATTTTTTCTATGGTTTTGCCATCTTCATGCTTTTCCTGGTTATCCTTTTCGGCCGCGAGGTGAATGGCGCAAAATCGTGGTTTGAACTTGGGCCGGTTCGATTTCAGCCCGTTGAACTTGCAAAGGTGGCTACTGCACTTGTGCTTGCACGCCTGATGAGCCGCTATGGCTTTTCGTTTGAGAAACGTCGTAACTGGATCAGGCTCGGACTGGTGCTGCTTTTACCAATCGGCATATTGTTGCTGCAGAACGATACCGGTAGTGCCCTTGTCTTTTTTGTGTTTCTCCTTGCTTTCTACCGCGAGGGAATGACCCCCTGGATTCTGATATTGGGTGTGGTTGCCGGAGCTATTGCAGTTATGACTCTCATTACCGACCAGGTGACGGTGTTGGTGGTATATTCATTGGTAATATTTTTCTTACTCTACCTGTGGGGGATTCGTAAAGAGTTGATTGTAGCCATTGGCATAGGTGGTGTGGCCTCTCTTATTCTATGGCTTGTGGTGGTTGTGACGTCGAAAAAGAGCACGGCCGAGAGTTATATCATTACAGGGCTTGTGGGTGTGTCGCTATTCTTAATCTATCGCTGGATTGTAAGGAGACGCAGTGCCATACTTCTTTTCCTTTTCTTCCTCTGGGGAGGTATATCGTTTGCTTATACTACCGACTATTTTTTCGACAATGTATTGAGTCCTCACCAGCGCACCCGTATAAATGTTCTTTTCGGACTCGAAGAGGATCCGCTGGGTGCAGGTTATAATGTGAATCAAAGTAAGATAGCCATTGGTTCGGGCGGGTTCTCCGGAAAGGGATTTCTTGAGGGAACACAGACAAAATTTAATTTTGTACCCGAGCAAACCACCGACTTTATCTTCTGTACCATAGGCGAGGAGTGGGGTTTTGTAGGGTCAGGACTCGTTGTTATTACTTTCCTGGTGTTGATGATACGCATAGTCATACTGGCCGAAAAGCAGCACTCCGTCTTTAGCCGGGCTTACGGCTATTGTGTGGCAGGTCTGTTCTTCTTCCATTTTATGGTTAATATAGGTATGACCATCGGGCTATTTCCGGTTATCGGTATCCCGCTGCCGTTTTTCAGCTATGGTGGTTCATCATTGTGGAGTTTCACCTTCCTGCTATTTATTTTCCTTAAGCTCGACACCAACAGGAATGAGTTGATACGCTGAAAAATGTGTGATTATGCATATAGATGAACTGCGCGATTATTGTCTTTCAAAGCCTCATGCATCCGAGTCTTTCCCGTTTGATGAGACAACACTGGTGTTTAAAGTCGCCGACAAGATGTTTGCACTTGTCGATCTGGATGATAATACGTGGGTTAACTTGAAGTGTAATCCGGAGCGTGCTGTCGAACTCCGTGAGCAATATGACGGCATAATGCCAGGTTACCACATGAATAAAAAGCATTGGAATCTGGTCCGTCTCGATGGGGTTTTTAGTCACTCCTTTATTTGCGGTTTAATCGATCACTCATATCAGTTAGTGGTGGGTTCGCTATCGGCAAAAAAAAGGATCGAATTAGGATTGTGAAGATTGCAGTGATGGCTGAATTAGTGATTTCTTTCTTAACTTATTGTACATGAAACGTTTGGGTAGATATTTTCTTCAGGGATTTTTATACTTGACTCCTGTGGCCGTTACGGTATATCTTTTTTTTGTTGTATTCTCGTGGGTCGATAACTTGCTGAAAAACAGCGGATTTCTCGATAGGTTTGAATTTGCCCACGACACCATTCCTGGTGTTGGATTATTAGTCTTTGTCCTTCTTATAACATTGGTCGGTTTTTTGGGCGAGCACCTTATTGCCACACCAATATCGCGCGCTGTTGGACGATTGTTGAACAAAGCTCCGCTATTTAAGATAATCTATACATCGGTTAAAGATTTGCTTTCGGCGTTTGTAGGCAAGGAACGAAAGTTCGATACTCCGGTACTTATCAATATCGATGCTCATGGGCACATGCAGCGCATTGGTTTTATCACATCCAAGGATTTGTCGCATATTGGGCTCGAAGGCAAAGTATCGGTCTATCTTCCAAGCTCGTATGGTATGCTGGGCGAACTCGTTATAGTTGACAATCGCAGGTGACGGTTATTAATGCCAATTCGGCCGAGATAATGAAATTTATTGTGTCTGGTGGAGTTACAAGGATGTAATTTCGTTTTTGAGAAGAAAATAAGAGATTATAGCAGTTTTTTGGTAAAAGCTGCCATTTCGATAATCTGGCAGACGTTTAAAATAATGCAAAGCCTTCTCGCAAAATTACTGCTTTGCACCACAAATTGTCCGACACTTCGGGATTTATATCTGGCCTAACCCCCACAAAACAATTCATCCATATTTTTATTAATCTCCTGTTCCGCAATAGCCTGGATTTTAGGTGTGCATAGATTTGGCGGTGAGCAATATTGTAAAACCCGGGAAATACTGCTCAAGTGGATTTTGAATCGCTGTAAAAACGACATAACATGATAAATGTCAAAAAAATAGATTATTTTTGCTCGTCCTTTTTGAAAAACGTAAAAATATAATAACCATTATGGCACAACAAGAAGATGTTTTTAAGAAACTTGTAGCACATTGCAAAGAGTACGGTTTTGTTTTCCAAAGCAGCGAGATTTACGATGGTCTTGGTGCTGTGTACGATTATGGTCAGCTTGGTGTTGAACTGAAAAACAACATCAAAAAATATTGGTGGGATGCTATGGTGCATCTTAACGACAATGTTGTTGGACTCGATTCGGCAATTTTTATGCACCCTACAATCTGGAAAGCATCCGGTCACGTGGATGCATTCAACGATCCACTCATCGACAATAAGGACAGCAAGAAAAGATACCGGGCCGACGTGCTAATAGAGGAGCTTCTTGCAAAGTACGACGACAAGATAGAGAAAGAGGTTGAAAAAGCGGCCAAGAGATTTGGTGATGCTTTTGATCGTGAGCAGTTTGTGACAACCAATGCCCGCGTACTTGAGAATAAGACTAAAAGGGATGAGATTCATGCACGTTTTGCAAAGGCATTGAATGACAATAATTTGGATGAGCTGCGTCAGATTATTATCGATAATGAAGTGGCTTGCCCCATTTCGGGCACCAGAAACTGGACCGAAGTGCGACAGTTTAACCTTATGTTTTCTACCGAGATGGGCTCTACTGCCGATGGTGCCATGAAAATATATCTTCGTCCCGAAACAGCACAAGGCATCTTCGTCAATTTTCTCAATGTGCAAAAAACCGGCCGGATGAAAATCCCTTTTGGTATTGCTCAGATTGGTAAGGCTTTCCGCAACGAGATTGTTGCCCGTCAGTTTATTTTCCGTATGCGCGAATTCGAGCAGATGGAGATGCAGTTTTTTGTTCGTCCAGGAGAGGAGCTTAAGTGGTTCGAGTATTGGAAGGAGTTCAGGTTAAACTGGCATAAAGCACTTGGTATGGGCGACGAAAACTACCGTTATCACGACCACGATAAGCTTGCACATTATGCCAATGCTGCCACCGATATCGAGTTCCGTATGCCGTTTGGTTTCAAAGAGGTTGAAGGCATTCATTCGCGTACCGATTTCGACCTTAAGTCGCATCAGGAGTATTCGGGCAAGAAACTGCAATATTTCGATCCGGAGCTAAACGAGAGTTATATACCCTATGTGGTTGAAACATCGATAGGTGTTGACCGCATGTTCCTTAGTATTCTTAGCAGTGCTTATGCCGAAGAGGTGGTTGATGGGAAAGATTCGCGTGTTGTGCTTAAAATTCCCGCAGTGCTTGCACCTGTTAAACTGGCTGTTCTTCCGCTTGTGAAAAAGGATGGACTTCCGGAGAAGGCTGAGGAGATTATCAATGATCTTAAGTTCGACTTCAACTGCCAGTACGATGAGAAAGATTCCATTGGCAAGCGTTACCGCCGTCAGGATGCCATCGGCACACCATTCTGCGTAACTGTCGATCATCAGTCGCTTGAGGATAACACAGTTACCATCCGTTATCGCGATAGCATGGAGCAGGAACGGGTTTCTATTGCCGACCTTCAGAAAATTATTTCGGACAAGGTCAGTATGAAGAATCTGTTTAAGAAACTAGTATAACCAGCAATGATAAAATAGAGAGCCGGCCATGAAATTTAGGCCGGCTTTTTGTTTATGTACTAAGTGATTTCGTGTAATTTTGTGTTTGAATCCTTCACTCCTCTGGAGCATGATTTTTTATCGTCATTATGGCTAAACTGATATTACTTTTGGGCGGCAATCTGGGCAATGTTAGGGATACATTCCACAGTGCGGTACATCTATTGGAGAAAGAGCTGGGTAGTGTTATACTCCAGTCGGCCGATTATGTTAGTGAGCCTTGGGGATTTGAGTCGGCCCGGCAGTTTTTAAACAAGGTTGTGGAATTCCAATGCACTCTTGCGCCGCTTCAGATATTGGAGATTACCCAGCGGATAGAGAAGGAGTTGGGGCGCACACATAAAAGTACTAATGGCTATTGTTCGCGGCCAATCGATATCGATATTCTTTTTTACAACGATTTTATAGTGAGTTGCGAAATACTTTCGATTCCGCACCCGCTGCTGCACCAGCGACGTTTCACCCTTGAGCCGCTCATGGAGCATTGGGCTGAATTGGTGCACCCTTTGATGAGTATGACCATCAAAGAGTTGCACCATCAGTGTTGCGATAATTCTCAGGTGACGAAATTTGCCGGTTCTTACAGTTTGGTACCGTAAGCCAAATCGCCTGCATCGCCAAGCCCGGGCACGATATACGAATGGCTGTTGAGCTCGGGGTCAACAGCTGCCACCCAAAGAGTTATATTTTCTCCTTTCAGATGTTCGCATACATAATCTACACCTGCCTGTGAGGCAATGATGGTAAGGATGTGTGTGTGTGCCGGCTTGCCCCTGTGGAGCAAAGCTCTGTAAGCTAATTCGATACTGCTTCCGGTGGCCACCATTGGGTCGTTGAGCACCAGCGTTTTACCCTCTAACGAAGGTGACGATATATACTCGATGTGAATGTCGAAGGTTTTCTCTTTGTACTTGCGGTAAGCCGACACAAAAGCATTCTCACTACGGTCGAAATAGTTGAGCACTCCTTCGTGCATTGGCAATCCGGCACGCAGGATAGAGCTTATCACCACTTTATTTGCCGGAACCGACTCAGTGGCAATGCCCAGCGGTGTAGTCACCTCAACCAACTTGTATTCGAGAGTTTTACTCATCTCATACGACATTATTTCGCCAATCCGTTCAATATTACGACGGAAACGCATCGGGTCGCCCTGGATATTCACATCACGCAACTCGGCCAGGAATCGGTTGAGAATCGAGTTTTGCCTGTTAAGTATTATTACTTCCATATATCTTTGAATCTGACTTTAGTGTTACAAAACTAACTGAATTAAAATAGTAATGTGAAATTATTCGACTTATTGCTGTTCTTAATATGATTACGTATCTCTGTCTTCAATGTTTTTAGATGCTGCTCTGCCATAAACCTTCGTATTGGTGCATTAGTATTGCTTTCGCGACTATCATCCAGCGTAGATATATACTGGCCTTTATCTTCCTTATGAATTTTCGTGGGTACCAGTACATGATAAAACTGAATGTAATTCATTAGTAGTCTGCTTGTCCTACCGTTTCCATCTATCCATGGATGAATCGTTAGCAAGTTGAAATGAGCATCAAAAGATAGTGTGTATATTTCTTCCAAAGTACTGACATTATCTATTCTTTTGTTTATCTCATTGCAAAGTGCTTCTACATTACTGCTGATTTTTTTATAGTCCATGTATGATTTACCACCTGTATCCGCAGTAACACCACATAAACGATAATCACCCTTACTGGAATCAAATGAACCGGTAATCAGGTTATGAGTTGTTCCTGTATTA
>JBDHYT010000021.1:0-14324 GCA_039811485.1 Marinilabiliaceae bacterium
CGGCCAGGAGTGGGATTGGAACTCAACTACAGGAATCTCGTTGATACTGACTTCAGTTGTTTTGATTGCAGCATCTGTTTTTATAGAACGAAAAGCTGCTGAGCCTATTATGCCAGGCTGGGTGTGGAAAGACAGAATCCTGATAGGAGCTAACGTAGCAATAATGTGTATGGGTGCTATTATGCTTGGCCCCAATATGTATCTGCCCGTGTTCTCGCAGTCGGTGCTTCAGCTTGGTGCCATTGCAGCCGGACTGATACTGGCAAGTATGAGTATTGGCTGGCCTGTTGCATCGTCACTTTCAGGCAGGTTGTATCTGAGAATTGGTTTCAGGAATACAGCAATGATTGGTTCGGTACTTATAGTAATATCATCGGTGATATTTCTGATGCTTCCGTTTAATACTCCTGTTTATCTGATGGTTGTTGATCAGGTGCTGCTTGGCGCAGGATTTGGTCTGTTGTCAACGCCAATGCTTGTTGGTACTCAGGCAATAGTAAAATGGGGACAACGTGGTGTGGTTACAGGAACTCACATGTTCTCACGCTATCTTGGTCAGAGTATTGGTGCAGCAATAATAGGCAGTCTCTTTAACTGTGCCATGAAGCGTAATCTGCTTGATGCTCCTGCAAATCTGAAGGATAATTTACCTCACAAGCTCAATGACGTTATGACTGCTTTAAAATCGGATGATATGTCGGTTACTGCCCTCGATTATTTGCGATTGTCATTTTATAATTCAACTCACTGGGTTTATTCTGCTATGGCGGTATTGGGTGTTTTGTCATTTTTATTGCTTATGCTTCTTCCCCGCAGACTGCCTGTGGTTAAGGAGTAGTGGAGAAAAGCTGCATAGCAGCGAGAGTGATAAAATATGTCGGAAAGTCGTGAAGTCATAAAGTCGTGTAGTCACTTTCTTTGCGCTCTTTGCGAAATCTTTGCGGCCTTCGCGTGAGCCATTTCTTTCAAAAGTCTCTCAATAGAAGGTTATTAACCACAAAGTTCACAAGAAAGGGTCTAGGTCTACAATGATTTGTAACCGTGGGTTTTAACCCGCTCGGTATCACGCCACTTTTACCCACAGCCCGTAATGGCTCTTTCTGCCCCTTGTTTGCAACGAGGGGCCAAGTGGTTCTATATTTGCAATATTAATTGTCCATAGTTTATCCCTATTTTTCAATTTTTAACTTTTTATTTTTCTTAATGGTGTATCTATTTGGGTTCACGCGAAGATCGCAAAGAATATAAACGAAGAGAACGCAAAGTCCAGATTGTCATCTGTGATTTCCTATTTTATATTCCCTTTGCGCTCTTTGCGAAACCTTTGCGCTCTTTGCGTGAACCATTTTTTCAAAAAAACTAATTTCAGAAAGTCAGAATAATCTTTCCGTTAAAGTCTCTCGAATCCATAAGTTCGTGGGCTTTGGCTGCTTCTTCCATGGGGAAGCGGTACTTTACCATGCTCTTGAAAGCCGGATTTTCAATTAAAGGATATGCATTCTGCAGTATATCGGCAGCAAGTTCGGCCTTGAACGATACCTCACGTGCACGCAGTGTGCTTCCTGTAATATTCAGCCGTTTCTGCATCACTTTAATAATGTTCATCTGTGGTTTGGCACCTTCCATAGCGTTGATATATACCAGACGACCGTCAGGACGTAACAAATCAAGATTGATATCAAGATAATCACCTCCAATACTGTCCAGAATCAGGTCAATCGATGCTTTACCCAGTGTTTCAGCAATATCCTGTTCCTTGTAGTTAACTATCTTTTGTGCACCAAGGCTGCGGCAAAACTCCTCTTTATCCTTACTGCTCACCAGAGTGTGCGCATTGGCACCAAACAGGTTGACCAACTGTATCGCCATAGAGCCAATTCCGCCCGAACCGCCATATATCAAAACGTCTTCACCATTTTTCAGGCCTCCGCGCTGAAAAATATTGTGCCAAACAGTAAACAGCACCTCGGGCAATGCCGCAGCCTCTTCAAGTGAAATACCTTTGGGGATTGGCAGACAACTACCTGCATCAGCAGCCACATATTCGGCATAACCACCTCCGGCAATAAGGGCACAAACCTCTTGGCCAGGCTTAAGTGTCTTTACGTTGTTTCCAACCTTCTCTATTACACCCGATACCTCAAGTCCCGGAATATCCTGGACAACACCCTGCGGAGCAGGATATTTTCCCCTGCGCTGAATAACATCAGGACGGTTAATACCTGCTGCAACCACTTTTATCAGTACTTCATTATCGTTAATTACAGGAATTTCCCTCTCTTCAACATGTAAAACCGAAGCATCACCCGGCGTATTGAAAACAACAGCTTTCATCTTATTTCTATTTTGTATCATGTTATATTTATTTTGAGTGTTAAAGATAGAATGTTTTTAAATTATCTGCTAATTTTAGTTTAAAAGGTAAATAAATCTATATTTGTTATTTTGTATAATTCATATTTTTAAGAATAAAATCGATAGTTTATCCAATGAGTTGGCGGGGAAATAATATTTCACTGGTTTGGCGTAATTTTTTAGAGAGAGGCGACGAGACTACTTTTTCTGCCATATATAACGAATATGTTGACAGAATGTTTTCTTACGGAATCCATCTTGGGTTTACCGAAGAATCTTGTCGTGATGCAGTTCAGGATGTTTTTTGCAAATTATATATCTCACGACATAAACTAATGGATGTTCAGAATCCCGCCTCCTATCTTTTTAAGTCGTTGAAATTCAGATTGATTGATTTGGTTCGTAGAAATTCTAAAATCGAAAGCCTTGAACATGTGAATGACTCATTTGCCATAAATGTAACCATACTTGATAAAATTATAGACGAAGAAAAATCTCATTTATTAAAAACTAAAATTGAAAATCTTCTTAATAATCTTACGGCACAACAGCGTGAGGCTATATATCTGCGTTATATGCTTGAGATGGATTACAATGAAATAAGTAAAATGCTTGGTATAAATAATGATTCTGCCCGCAAATTAGTCTATCGTGCTATGGAAAAACTGCGTGAACAGATTGGCGATGAGTTAACCGGAGGCAGTTTATTGTTTATCTCATTGATTTTTGTTGTAAAGTAAGTCTCAGTAAATGAGGATTATATGCAGAAAAGAATTTATTTTCTGAGAAATTAATTAAAAAAACTGTTTTTCCTGTCCACAAATAGATTTTACATACGTCTTGTGTTTAAAAATGTAAAATTGTGGATAATAGTAATAAAATTTTTTGCAGTGAAGAGTTTATCAGGTGGAGGTTGTTTAGAACCAGTGAACTTAATTTGAAGTGGAACGAATTTAGGCGTAACAATCCTCACCTTAACGATGAACTTGATAAAGCGATTGAGCAGTTTGATGCTGTTCGCTTTAATGAATACTCTTTCCCCAGGGAGGATAAAGAGAAGTTGTTTTCTGATATAATGAATAAGGTACAGTCGTATAATAAAAGACAACGACTGAGACATATCTATTTCTCTGTTGCCTCTGTTCTTGTGTTTGGCATTATCGCCTCCTTTTTCCATTTCTTCTTAAATAACACTGTTGTAGATGTTAGGCAGGATGAATATGTGATAGGTGAGGCTCTTCCCGGTGAAGAGGTTTATATTTTATCAGGTAACAGTAAAGTGAGCCTTGCCAATAACTCTTCAATAAAAATAGCTGATGGTTCAAAAATTACAATTACCGACAGTGCAAATATCAGAAAAGAGATTGCCCTTGAGAGTGATGCTGTAATGAATAAACTTGTTGTGCCTTATGGCCGTAGATCTGAACTTACACTTGCCGATGGATCGAAACTGATATTAAATGCTGGTACACAGGTTGATTTTCCTTCGGGTTTTAAAGGCAAAACACGCGAGATAAGCGTTAAAGGTGAAATTTATATCGATGTAGTTGCCAATAAACTCATGCCCTTTATAGTGCATACTTCAAAAATGGATGTTCAGGTGCTGGGAACTTCATTTAACGTATCGGCCTACGATAACGATTTTCCTAATGTTGTGCTGGTCAGCGGTAGTGTTAAGGTTAAAGCGGACGATAATTTGGCTGAGTTAAAACCAAATCAGAAAGCTGAATTTGCCGAAGGAAATCTTACTATAGAAAATGTTAATGTATCGGAATATATAAGCTGGACACGTGATGTTCTTGAATTTAATGAAACTCCGGTTTCGGAGATTCTGAAAAAAGTTGGACGATACTATAATGTACAGTTTGAGAATATATCTGATGCCTACCTTAACCGGCAGACATGTTCCGGGAAACTATATCTGTCGTCCAATCTCGATAGCGTAATGATATCAATGTCGGCACTTACTTCAACAAGATATTTCAGAAATAATAATAATATTCACATAAAAAAAAGATGATATGAAGGACGTAACCTATTGATTAGCCCGACGCTGCGAATTATATAATTCGAGAGTGTTAAATGAATTTTAGTTGAAAAATCTCTAAACCAATTATTGTTTGTCGCATGAAAGATAAAATGACAAAACTATGTTGCGCATATAAAAGATGCACAACAGCATTCAAAGTAACCAATTTAGCGTTGCTAATATCATTATTACCGGTACTGAGTATCGGAGCCACACCTTCCGAGGCTCAAGTTTCTGAGGTTACAATCAACCTTGAGGGAGTAACCATTAAAGAGGCAATAATCGAGATTGAGCGGGTGAGCGATTATGTGTTTTTGATATCTGATGAGGCTCAGAATGAATTGAATATCAAAACTACTGTAAAGGCAAAGAGAGAGCTTATCTCCAAGGTTCTGTCTTCTATGTTTAAAAACACCAGACTGTCATACAATATCGTGGAGAGGCAGGTGTCGGTATTTAAGGATAATAATGTAGCAGTTATCAAGCCTGTTGAAGTTGTAACAACAGAAATTCAGTCCAACAAAAAGGTTATAACCGGTCGCATTGTTGATGAAAAAGGTGAACCCATTGTGGGAGTGAATATTACTGAAGTGGGCACTACTAATGGAATAATCAGCGATTTTGATGGTAATTTTTCATTAACTGTAGATAATAATGCTGTCATTAAGGTATCCTTTATTGGCTATACTGCCAAAGAGATTAATACTGCCGGACAGACTACTTTTAATATTGTCCTTTTGGAGGATAACAAGTCAATTGATGAAGTTGTGGTAATTGCTTATGGTGAGCAGAAGCGTTCTGCATTTACCGGTTCTGCCGTTGTGATTTCTACCGACGCCATTAGCCGTCGTCCTGTCTCTAACGTGATGAGTGTACTCGAAGGGGTTTCACCCGGTGTGCAGGTGCAAACATCATCCGGTTCACCTACGTCAACACCTTCATTCCGCATCCGTGGTGCCAGTTCGATTAACGCAGGTCGCGATCCGCTAATCGTTGTTGATGGTGTTCCTTACGAAGGTGGATGGAATAATATTAATCCTAGTGACGTTGAGTCAGTTACTGTACTGAAAGATGCTGCTTCAACAGCTATATACGGGGCACGTGGTGGTAACGGTGTGATATTGGTTACAACAAAAAAAGTGGAGAAGGAAAAAAAGCTGAAGGTTACTTTAGATAGTAAAATGGCAGTTTTGAATGTGCGAAAGAATGATCTTTATGATGTAATTGATTCGCCTGGCGAGTTCTATGAGCAACAGTATCGTGCACTCTACAGCTATTATCAGAATGTGGCCGGAATGAACTCTTTTGATGCCAATAAAGCTGCAAACCAGTCGTGGACCAAAAACAGTGATGAAGGTGGTCTTGGCTATCTTATATATACTTTGCCGGCAGGTGAGAATCTTGTAGGGCATAATGGAAAGCTTAATCCCAATGCAGTTCTTGGACGTACTGTTACCGGCACTGATGGAAAACAATACTATCTGACACCTGATGATTGGGTAAAAGAGACATATAATACAGGTCTGCGTCAGGATTATAACCTTAATATCAATGGAGGTTCAGATAACTTGAGCCTATTGGCAAGTGTGGGATATACCAACGATGAGGGAATCACCGATGCAGCGTTTTATGAGCGATATACCGGACGGATGAAAGGTGTGCTTAATGCCAGGAAATGGTTGAGAATAAGTGCAAACATAGATATGGCTGTTGCCAGTTATGCTAATAATACCGACTATTCCGACAATAGTAACAACATATTCTCCAATGCCAACCGTGTGGCTCCCATCTATCCCATCTTTATCAGAGATGCCGAGGGGAATATTGTAAGGGATCAAAATGGTAAGGTATATGATTACGGTGATGGTAAATTTAATAATGGTATTTCACGGCCTATCAATACCGGATCTAACCGACTTCAGGAGGCCTTAATCCAAACACGCAATAATGAATCGATGAAAGTTGGTTCAAAGGCTGCTGCCGATTTTATCATTCTGCCTGAACTTACTGCAACGCTTAATGTAGCTTACGATCAGCGTGATGTGAGGTACATCAGCACAAAACAGCCTTTCTACGGTTCGTCCAATCCTGGCGGATCTACCTCGGTAACCGCATCCAAAACAAAAACCATAAACCTTCAACAACTTGTTAACTACAATAAAAAGTTTGATAATCATGGGTTTAAGTTGACATTGCTACACGAATCGTTTAATTCAGATTCATACAGTCTGTCGGGTAGCAGGTCTAATATGTTCAACTATTTTGGAAACCAGGAACTTGCAGGTGCCATTACCATGACCGATAATAACTCGTATGCTACCAATTATCAGAGTGAAGGTTATGGAGGACGTCTGTTGTATGATTTCCTTGATAAGTATAATTTTGATGCCTCTTATCGACGTGATGCTTCATCGCGTTTCCATCCCGATCATAGGTGGGGTAATTTCTTCTCATTTGGTGCCGCATACCTTATTTCGAAGGAAGATTTTTTCAATATTCCGATGGTTGACGATCTTAAACTGAAATTCTCTTATGGACAAAACGGTAACGACCAGATAGGTAATCATAGATATATAGATACTTACAACATCGAAAACCTTAACGGTGAAATTGCGGTTACATTCCTCAACCGCGGTAACAAGCATATAACCTGGGAGACACGTACAGCAGTCAATGGTGGTGTTGAATTTGAACTTTTTGGCAGAAGATTGCGTGGAAGTGTGGATTACTATAACAATAAGACAACCAATATGCTTGCCTCTGTTTCTGTTCCTTATTCACTTGGATATTCGTCTTATTACGATAATGTGGGTAGTATGCGCAATAGTGGCTTTGAGATTGAACTTCAGGGTGATATCATCAGAAATAGTAACTTTAAGTGGACTATGTATTTTAATGCCTCTTTAAATAAGAGTAAGGTTTTGTCGCTTGCTGAGGAGCGTAAAGGTGAAAGTATTTACAATGTTGCCGGCCAAAAAGTTGCGACTGGTTATAGCTCGGGCTCCTATTTTTATGGCGAAGGTCTGGAGTTCAGAACATGGTATCTGAAGAAGTTTGCCGGAATCAACGATAGCGGAAATGCAATGTGGTATGTGAGAGATGATAGTACAGGCGAGATATCTACAACCACTACATATAGCTCGGCCACATATTTTGACTGTGGTTCATCGCAACCTAAAGTTACAGGTGGTTTTGGTGGAGTATTTGGTTGGGGTGATCTTGAGTTGTCTTATGGCTTTTCATATCGTATTGGTGGTTATGGATACGACTCAGGATATGCATCATTAATGACAGGTCCTTATAACGGACACACTGGTTACAATTTCCACAAAGATGTTAGTAAATCGTGGACTCCAGAAAGGCCCAGCAACAATTATGCCCGTTGGCAGTATGATGACAGATATTTCACCTCTTCATCCGACCGCTGGCTGACCAAGGCCGACTATCTTAGCCTTCAAAACATATCGCTTGCATATAAAGTGCCCAAAAGCAGTGTTACTAAAATGGGCATAGAAGGTCTTACAGTAGCTGTTGGTGCTGATAACCTGATGTTTATCTCGCATCGGAAAGGATTTGTTCCTAGCAGGGATTTCGATGGTAATGTTGATTTTGGTTATTTCCCTGCCGTGAGCCGTTATATGCTTAACCTGAATATCAGATTTTAATTTTAAATTGGATTGATTATGAAAAATATATTGATAAAAACTGCTTATTTGGGCATTCTGTCGTTGTTATTATCAGGGTGTATAGATGAATCTATTCCAACCAGTTATGCTACGGGCGACCAAGTGGGAGGCTCTGAATCGGCATTGGAATCATTGGCCAATAGTTCTGCAGCATTTATGTATAGTTACAACTATTTTGGTTCGTTTAGCAATCAGGAGTTTGGCTATCCTGCTATGATGCTTATGCGTGATGCAATGACTGATTGTCCCTATGTTACGACTAACTATAACCATTTCAGCACTCCCTGGGGGTCGTTGGTCGATTTTTCATCCAGCCGTGCCAAGCAGCCATGGCGATATTATTATCGTATGATTCTGAATGCCAACAATACAATTATTGCTGTTGGTAATCCCGAAGAGGCTACTCAAAAGATTCAGGAACTTTATGCAAATGCCCTGGTCTATAGGGCGATGTCGTATATGGATTTGACACGGATGTATGAGTATAAAAAAACAGGTGTTTCAAAACTTGATTCCGAGGCCGAATCTAATGGAGTTATGGGACTTACGGTGGTGGTTATCGACGAAAATTTCGACACCAAAAATTCGGAAAATAATCCTCGCGTGCCGTTTTACCACATATACCGGTTCATAATGAACGATTTAAACAAGGCCGAGAAATATCTTGCAAACTACAAAAGAACATCAAAAATCAGAGCTGATCTTTCGGTTGTTCAGGCACTCAAAGCACGTATGTGGCTTGAAATGGCTACCCGTTTCCAGAAATATCCGCAAGATCTTCAAGCACAAATAGCCCATGAGAATGATTCGGAACTTGAGAAATACGACAAGTTGGGTGTAACAACGGCAACGCAGTGTTATGAAAAGGCAGCTGAATATTCGCGCTCGGTTATCAATAAATATTCACCACTAACCGAAGCACAGTGGCATAGTAAAACAGAAGGATTCAACGATGCCAAGGTTGCTTCGTGGATATTTGCAATCACCATCAATTCTATAGATGCAGTTTATAGCAGGGTAAATAATTTCTATTCCAATTGTGTAACTGAGTTTTCGCGTGGTTACAGCCGTTCACAATATCATTGCTACCGTATGATTGACAAACGTTTGTTTGACCAGATTGACGATAACGATTGGAGAAAGGTAACCTGGATTAGCCCAGATGATGCCGGTAAAAAACCGGTGCCGGCAAAGTATCATACTCTGCTTGATGACACAGAATGGGCTCTTAGAGATGCTTACGTAGGTTTTAAATTCCGACCCAACAATGGTGATGTATCAGATGATTATACCAATGCACTTCAGGTCGATTTCCCAATTATTAGGGTTGAGGAGATGTACTTTATCGAAGCTGAGGCAAAAGCTTATGCCGAAGGACTTTCGTCGGGTGTAAATTCACTTGCCTATTTCATGAATAATTTCCGGATGAGCAGTGGTGCCTATGAAATAACTCCATCCAATATTGATGATTTTGTTGATAACTATCTGGTTACACAAAAAAGAATTGAGCTGTGGGGTGAAGGGCTTGCATTTTTCGATATCAAACGACGTGAACTTGCAATCACTCGCGGATATAAAAACTCAAACTGGATTAGCAGTTATAGGTATAACACATTACCTGGTTTTACTCCATCATGGTTTAATCTTTATGTACCCAACGAGGGGGAAGCTTCATTGAATAAGGCAATTAAGATGAATCCCGATCCACAGGTATATGATGTTTATACCTTATGGACTGAGTAAAAATGATAAAAAAACGAATTATGAGAAAAATTAAGAATATTTCAACGTTTCTGATGTTGGTCGTAGCATCGGTCTTTATATCCTCTTGTGACGACAGTGATAACTGGAAGCCCGGTCCACAACCATCGGCAGACAATGCGGGTGTATATTTCGATAGCAAGACACCGCTTAATATAGAGATGTATGCAAATAAGGATGGACAGTTAATTAGTGATTATGCAACTATAATATTGGGGCGTGATGATCTGAAGTTGTCCTCAGCACTTGATATTCCAATCAAGGTGCGTTATTCTGCCGATAAACTTTCTATTCCTCAGACTGTTAGGTTTGAAGCTGGCACAAAAACTGCAGAGCTCCATATTGGAATTAAGAACTTTGAGATTGGAAAACCGTATTCGTTCTCAGTAGAGATTGATGAGCAGTATTCTAATCCTTATAAATCAAGTGGTAGTACCAGACTGGATTCAAAGGTGTCTGTGGTTGCTCTTCTTGGAGTGGCAACATTTACTCCGGGTGAATATTCGGCCACGCCTTCGCCCGAATTTACTCCGTTTGAGCATAAGATCTACGATAATATGAATGGCACATATACCATCAAAAATTTCCTTTACAATAATGCTGGTTACGATTTTGTATTCGAAATAGATGATAAGGGTACCATCAAACCGTTAGCCACTTGTGGATTCCACGATACGGCAGAGATGAGGTGGTATTTCTATTCGGCCAATAGTGACGCATCGGCCAACAGAATTCCTTGTTATTTGCCGGGTAATAATCCTAACGACTATATTACGTATATCTATTTCTATACCGATATGAGTTATAAATATACTGCTTTTTGGATTAATAAAGAGACCCAAAAGGGTAAAATGGTGGGCTATTCCCGTTATAGTGTTTCCAAGTCTGCCCGAATATCTTTTAATATCGATATAAAATAGTGGTTTAATCACAAGCAGCTGTCTGATGGGTTAATACTGTTTCAGACAGCTGTTTGCTTAAATTTTGATGCAAATGAGAGTTGCTGTTTTTCTTTTAGTCATAATTGCTTCAGGCCTGCAATGTCTGGCGCAGAAAGAAATTATTGATGGTTACGGTGATTTGTATGTGTTTTACAATAACGATAATACGATGCGTGTGGTTGCTGCAAAAAAGAGTGGAACCGTTTGCGACACTATTATTAAATCATCGGCTAATAATTTAAAATTCAGATACTTTGCAAAAGGAGGCAATGCGGATATCAGCTTTGATTTTAAGCTGCATTCAAGAATCCGATATCCCTGGCGACAGGAAAAACCATCTAAGACACTGATTGTTTCAGATCTTCACGGACGTTTGGACGCTTTTGTCGCTTTATTGAAAGGTAATGGCGTGGTTGACGATAAGTTAAACTGGATCTATGGCGATAACCAGCTAATAGTTAATGGCGATATTCTTGATCGCGGACGTGATGATAACGGTATATTTTGGCTCGTTTATAAGCTTGAGAGAGAGGCTGATAAGGTGGGAGGGAGAGTGCATTTTGTTATTGGCAATCATGAAGATCTTGTTCTCAAGGACGATATCAGATATGTCAACGAAGACCATCTCCAGTTTGCTGCTTTGGCGGGTATCCCATATTGTTCTCTGTATGGCGGCAATACAGTTTTGGGACGCTGGATTCGCGACAGCTATCTGTTAATTGTTTCAGGCAGAGATATTATTGTTCATGCAGGACTTAGCAAGAAGTTGATTGACAAGTCGTATGAGATAGGTGAAATTAATGAGTTGGGCTGGCGGTTTGTTGGTAAAGCTACATCATTACGCAAGGAGTTGCATCCCCGCAACGAAACTCTTTTTGGTAGCGACGGCGTTCTGTGGTACAGAGGTTTGGTTGTTGATTCTGAAAAACATACGCCCATAACGGATAATGACCTTAATGAGGTTTTAAAATATTATGATGCTGACCGTATAATAGTGGGGCATTCCGAGGTTGATGAAATTGAGTGGCGGTATGGCGGACGGGTGATTGCCGTTAATGTACGTCATTATAAAAACTTTGAAAAAAATAGAAGTGGCGCACTTCTTATCGAGAAAGGAAATTACTATTCCGTAGATTATTCAGGTAAAAGAACAAAACTGAATAACTGATTTTACTGTTCTGATATACAGACTGTTTTAAGAGCTTGATTTTTGTGTTGTGGTGGTAAGCCACGATATAATCCTTCTTTTGTGTTGTTTTGAATTACTTAACCTAATTTTTTATGAGTATGAAAATAAATCTCTTTAGAATTATATTTCTGGTATGTGCACTGCCTTTATGGTGGGCTTGTAGTAACGATCCATTGAAAATTGCTGAAAATAAGCTGGTTGCTGAAGTCGGTAATGACAGTTTTTCATTTGATGAGTCAGTAGAACAGGGCTGGATGAGAGTGAAACTAAATGTAAATGATGATGTTGTAAGAAGAGCTGCAATGCGTAGGTCTTCTCCTGACGGAATATCTGCTCTCAATAAAGTTGCTGCCGCAATGGGAGGGATTAAAATGATTCCTGTGTTTGCTGATGGAGGCAAATTTAAAGAGCGACGGATGAAATATGGCCTTCACTTGTGGTACGATGTTTATGTGGGTGAGGATGTTCATATAAAACAAAAAATAAAATCAATTAAGGAGTTATCTTTTGTTGATATTGCAGAAACTATTCCGGTTGACAGGCAAACCAGCTCAGGGCAAAGAAATGTATATCCATGGAATGTTGGTTCGTCAATGTTGGATGTGTTGATGAAATCCGATGTTTCAGGAGGTAATGGAAAAGAGTTTAATGATCCTTATCTGTCGCGCCAATGGCATTATTATAATGATGGATCTACAGCCTCTTCTTTGGCTGGTGCCGATGCCAATATATTCCCTGCGTGGAAGGTTACAACAGGTCACCCCGATATTATTGTGGCAGTTGTTGATGGTGGTATAGATTATTCTCACCCTGATCTTGCAGCCAATATGTGGATCAATAAGGCCGAAACGGCCGGTAATGGCATTGATGATGATGGAAACGGATATGTTGATGATATTTACGGATATCGGTGGGGTAGAGAAGGGGTGGGTGAATCATCGGGTGATATTTTGCCTATGGATCATGGCAGCCATTGTGCAGGAACAATTGCGGCTGTTAATAACAACGGTATAGGACTGGCCGGAGTAGCAGGAGGTAATGGGAAACCATCAACGGGAGTACGGATTATGTCGTGTCAAACTTATTTGCCCGACCCAGCAAACCCCGAAGATCCTTATGGTAACTCAAAATCAACAAGCCAGACTCCCGATGCATTTGCTTATGCAGCCGATAATGGTGCTGTGATTGTTAATTGTAGCTTTAGTTATAGTGGTACAACTCTTTCGGCCGCCTATAAAGCCGGTATCGACTATTTTATAGATAATGCCGGTGTTGATGAAAAAGGAAACCAGACAGGACCTATGAAAGGTGGACTTATGGTGGCGTCGGCCGGTAATGATGGCCAGATACTTGCAAAATATCCTGCTGCCTATGAGCGTGTAATATCTGTGGCATATAGCATGAGTAACTATAAAAAGTCACCATCATCCAATTATGGGCCAACTATCGACATTACCGCACCGGGTGGGGCTACTTCCGGTAGTTATGCTCCTGACAGGATAGGGGGAATATTCAGTACCATACCTATGGCAAGTGGTAATTATGATGTTGCCCAAGGGTATGCCTATAAAAGTGGAACATCAATGGCTGCTCCTCATGTGGCAGGTATAGCTGCACTGGTATTATCGGCAGCTGTTGAGAATAATATATCAATGACGGTTGAAAAGCTTAGAGATATACTTGAACGAAGCTGCTGGAGTCTTGACAAATATAATCCCGAATACGCAGGTATGTTGGGGCATGGACAGATTGACGCAGGATTTGCAATTCAGTTACTGTTGGGTGGTGAAGAGTTGTATGTTGATAAACCAAAGGATGTTAAGATTGCTGCCGATTATAACTCGTTAGCACTATCGTGGATAGTTCCAACTGATTATCTCGGTTATCCGGTTGTTCAAACTCAGTTGTACATCAGTATGTCACCTCTTGATAAGGTTAATTTTAATAAGGAATTACCTTTGGGTGTTAAAAAAGAGATTATTGATAATAATAAAAAGAGCGGCGAACAGGAGTCTTTCAAATTCTCTAATCTGGCAAAAGGGACAAAATACTATTTTGCTCTTATAGCAACCGACAGGCAGGGATTAGCATCGGAACCTTTATTTATTGAAGGTACAACTAAAGATGATGCAAAAAAGGACAATCCCAAGTCGTTATTCACGCTTTATCCAAATCCTTTGAAGGATATGCTTAATGTAATAATTCCTGCTGAAGCAATTACTAAAAAAGTTGATGTTATGATTTTCAACTCAAATGGCAATAAGGTGTTTTCTTATAGCACTTTAGGTGGAACTGATCCTATTAAGGTTAACGTTAAAGCACTGACAGGAGGAGTTTATACTGTTAGACTTAAGTATTTGAAT
>JBDHYT010000022.1:0-14234 GCA_039811485.1 Marinilabiliaceae bacterium
AATCTTTTTGTCGCGCGAGCAAAAATTCCATGTAGTCGTTGTTCTCAATCGCGTCTGTTTTTTCATGAAAAGATATATTACACCGCTCTTTGTAGCAGTGCTTTTACTGATATGGGGATGTAATACCCAGTCGAATCAGAACAGCTCAACAAATAAGGAAGTACACTCACACGACCATGCCCACGAAGGTCACGACCACGATCATGAAGGGGAAGGTCACGACCACGAAGGGCATGACCACAATCACGAAGGAGAGGAACATGAGCACGATCACGACGGACATGACCACTCACACGATGGTCATTCACATGAAGAGGCCGCTGCCGATAGCCACGAACACTCCGATGAGATCCATTTCACTGCAGCTCAGGCCAAAGCAGTTGGCCTGGCAGTGGAAAAAGTAACACCATCAGTATTTCGTCAGGTTGTAAAAACCAGTGGACAGATTTTGGCATCGCAAGCCGACGAATCGACTGTGGTTGCAACTGCGGGTGGTGTGGTGTCGTTTGCCGGTCAGAGCATCACTCCGGGAATGGCTGTTGGTGCGGGTGCTACTTTAATGCACATATCGGCTCAGCGTCTGCCCGAAGGCGACCCTACAGTAAAAGTAAAATTAGCCTGGGAGACAGCACAAAAGGAGTACGACCGTGCAAAGGAACTTATTAAGAATCAGATTATATCAACCAAAGAGTTTGAGCAGATAGAGCTTCGCTACAAAACTGCCAAAACTGCCTACGAGGCGCAATCGTCGTCGGCAAGTAATGAGGGAGTGAGGGTTTCTGCTCCTTTTGCAGGTTATGTGAAGAGCCTGTTGGTAAGCAATGGCGACTATGTATCGGTAGGCCAGCCTGTTGCAGTTGTCTCAAAAAATAAAAGAATGCAGCTTCGTGCAGAAGTGTCGGAGAATTATTTTGCTGCGTTGCGCAATATCAATGATGCAAACTTCAAAACATCGTACGACAACAGCATCTATCAGCTTAATAAACTTAATGGAAAGCTGTTATCTTCGGGAAAATCATCCGACAGCCAGTCGTTTTTTATCCCGGTTACTTTTGAGTTTGATAATGTGGGCGATGTAATACCGGGCTCATTTGTTGAGGTTTACTTGCTCAGTGCGCCAATGCAGAATGTTATCTCAGTTCCGCAATCGGCCATTACCGAGGAGCAGGGTTTGAACTTTGTTTATCTGCAGGTTCACGACGAAGAGTATAAAAAGCAGGAAGTTACCCTTGGTGCGTCAGATGGCGTAAGAGTGCTGATTACCAGAGGTCTTCAGTCGGGCGATGTGGTGGTTACCAATGGTGTTTACCAGGTTAAGCTGGCAGCTACTGCATCAGTTATTCCCGAAGGCCACAGCCACAGTCATTAATCATCAAACTGAACTTCTATGCTTAATAAGATAATTAAATTTTCGCTCAATAACCGGCTGTTTGTTCTGGTGGTTTCACTGCTGATAATACTTGCAGGAAGCTACACGGCATCAAATATGGAGGTTGATGTTTTTCCCGACCTTAATGCTCCAACCGTGGTGGTGATGACCGAAGCAAAAGGCATGGCACCCGAAGAGGTGGAGCGGCTGGTTACTTTCCCGGTGGAGACAGCACTGAATGGTGCTACCGATGTGCGCCGTGTAAGATCGTCATCAACAACAGGTTTCTCTATCGTATGGGTTGAATTCGACTGGGGAACAGATATATACCGTGCCCGTCAGATTGTATCGGAAAAACTTGCTGTTGCGGCAGAATCGTTGCCTTCTAATGCAGGAAATCCCACACTCGGGCCACAATCGTCTATTCTGGGCGAGATGGTGATAATGGGGCTTACGGCCGATACTACATCCCTTCAGGAGCTGCGGACCATTGCCGACTGGGTTATCCGTCCCCGTCTGCTCGCCATGGGTGGTGTTGCGCAGGTTACAATAATGGGTGGCGAGATTAAGGAGTATCAGATTCTGCTCAATCCGGAGAAGATGAAGCACTACGGCGTAGGTATGGACGAGGTGGTTGAGGCCGCACGCGGGATGAATCAGAATGCTGCCGGTGGTGTGTTGTATGAGTTTGGTAATGAGTATATTATACGTGGTGTGTCAACGGTTGATGATGTTTCAATAATCGGCAAATCGGTTGTGAAGGTTATCAACGATGTGCCTGTTCTGCTTGAAAATATTGCTGATGTAAAGATAGGCAACAAGGCACCAAAACTCGGAGTCGCTTCGGAGCGCGGCAAACCGGCAGTACTCATCACGGTTACAAAACAGCCTTCTACCAGCACATTACAGCTTACAGACAAGCTCGACCTTTCGGTAGTTGACCTTCAAAAGACACTGCCCGCTGATGTGAAAATATCGACCGATATATTTCGTCAGGCCCGATTTATCGAAAGTTCAATCGACAACATAAAGAAATCGCTTTTCGAAGGCGGTATCTTTGTGGTAATAGTGTTGTTCCTGTTTCTTATGAATGTGCGTACAACGCTGATTTCTCTGGTAACAATTCCTATTTCGTTACTTGTGTCGATACTCACCCTTAAGTTTATGGGTCTCACCATCAACACAATGAGTCTTGGAGGTATGGCCATTGCAATCGGTTCGCTGGTTGACGATGCCATTGTTGATGTTGAAAACGTATATAAACATCTGCGTCTTAACCGCCAGAAGCCCGAAGAGAGGCGCGAAAGTGTGATGAAGGTTGTGTTCGATGCCTCTAAAGAAGTGCGTATGCCAATTCTGAACTCCACACTCATTATTGTTGCCAGCTTTGTACCTCTCTTTTTCCTTTCGGGCATGGAGGGCAGGATGCTTGCTCCACTTGGTGTTGCCTTTATAGTTGCACTTTTTGCATCTACTCTTGTGGCTCTCACTCTTACTCCTGTTTTGTGTAGCTATCTGCTTGGTAGAGAGGAGAATGGAAATGGAAAGGACGATAAGGAGCCATTTATTGTGCGCAAACTGAAAAGCACTTACGAAAAGATGCTTCACTGGACTCTTCACCATAAACGAATTATGCTTAGTGCAACAACTCTGCTGTTTATCGTGTCGGTAATCCTGTTTTTCATGCTTGGCCGCAGTTTTCTGCCATCATTCAACGAGGGTTCTTTCACCATTAATGTCAGCACCTTGCCCGGAATATCGCTCCAGGAGTCGGATCGGATGGGACGTATTGCCGAGGAGATTCTGCTGTCGGTTCCCGAAGTACAGACTGTAGGCCGTAAAACCGGCCGTGCCGAACTTGACGAGCACGCACTGGGAGTAAACGTGTCTGAAATTGAAGCACCTATTCAGCTTGGCAAGCGCACCAAAGAGGAGGTTATGGCTGAAATACGTGATAAAATGAAGATTCTGCCAGGTGTGAATATCGAAATTGGGCAGCCTATTTCGCACCGCATCGATGCAATGCTGTCGGGAACTCAGGCAAGTATTGCAATCAAGCTTTTCGGCGATGATCTTAACCGAATGTTTATGATTGGCAACCAGATTAAGGCTGCAATTTCTGATGTTCCTGGCGTGGTGGATCTTAACGTGGAGCAGCAGGTTGAGCGTCCGCAACTGAAAATAGAGCCACGCCGTGAGTTGATGGCAAAATATGGCGTTACAATGCCCGAATTCAACGAAGTGGTCAATGTGATGCTGGCAGGCGAAGTTGTATCGCAGGTTTATGAAGGCAATAGATCGTTCGATCTGACGATAAAAGTTAACGACGACAACCGCTCAACTGCCGAAAGGATAAAGAATCTCCTTATCGATGCCAACGGACGCAAAGTGCCGCTTGGGAATGTGGCAACTGTAACATCATCTATGGGACCGAATACCATCAACCGCGAGAATGTGTCGCGCAAGATAGTTATTTCGGCCAATATATCGGGAGGTGACCTGCGGGGCGTGGTAAATGCAATACAAAAACGTGTGGATGAGCAAATTACCCTGCCCGAAGGATATCATGTGGAATATGGCGGCCAGTTTGAAAGTGAGCAGGCAGCATCGCGCACTCTTTTAATCACGTCAATATTCTCGATACTGGTGATTTTGCTGTTGCTGTTCAACCAGTTCCGAAGCGTTACACAGTCGTTGGTTATACTTCTTAATCTCCCGCTTGCATTAATTGGTGGGGTTTTTATACTTTTCTTCGGAAACAGCGTTGTTAGTATACCGGCCATCATTGGATTTATTTCGCTGTTTGGTATTGCTACCCGCAACGGTATGTTGTTGATATCGAGATATAACGACCTTCAGAGTGAGGGCTTGTCGGCCGAGGAGAGCATCATACACGGTTCGTTGGACAGGCTGAATCCTATTCTGATGACAGCATTGACATCTGCACTGGCTCTTATTCCGCTTGCACTTGGTGGAAGCCTTCCGGGTAACGAGATTCAGAGTCCGATGGCAAAGGTTATACTTGGCGGATTGTTGACATCAACATTCCTGAACGGGTTTATAATCCCAATTATGTATCTGATAACCAATAAACGAGTGGTTAGAGAAGTCAGTAATGAATCTGAAATAACCGATTAAAATATGAAAATTAAGAATGTAATATCATTGTTGTTGTTAGGTTCTTCTGCCATTGCATTCTCGCAGAGCGATTTAGGCTCGGTGCTGAAGATGGTTGAGCAGAACAACACCACATTGAAGGCGTTGCGCAAAACAGCTGATGCACAAAAGCTTGGCAACCGCACCGACATCTATCTTGACGGTCCTGAAATTGAGGGTGGCTACTTGTGGGGAAAACCATCGGACATTGGCAACCGCACCGATTTCAGCATTAGTCAGACATTTGATTTTCCGACTCTTACAGGCATGAGAGGCCGTTATGCCAATCAGCAGAATAAATCGGTTGAGTTGCAGTATCTTGCAGGGCGGCGCGATCTGCTTCTCGAGGCAAAATTAATCTGTCTTGATGTGATATACTACAATTTGTTGCAGAAGGAGCATGAAAGACGTCTTGCCAATGTATCAGAGCTTGCCGAAATATACAGGAAAAGGCTTGCTACCGGCGATGCTAACCGTATTGAGTACAACAATGTGCGTGTTGGTCAGGCAACTGTAGAAGGAGAGAAGCATCTTGTTGATGTGGCTCGCGAAGGTGCTTTGGCCAGTCTGAAACGTATAAACGGTGGTGAGGAGATTAGTTTAGATGCAGTGAGTTACCCTGCCGATATGCTTGCTCTTACGTTTGACGAACTTTATGCTAAGGCCGAACAGGTAAGCCCCGAACTTGCTTTTTATCGTCAGGAGGAGGAGAATGAGCGCGATATGCTGAAGATAAACAGAGCAGGCAATCTTCCGTCGGTTACTGCCGGTTATATGAGCGAAAAGGTTGGAAGTGAGCATTTTCAGGGGATAAAAATGGGGGTGGCACTCCCTTTGTGGAGTAACAAAAACAAGGTTGCACAATCGAAAGCAATGATTGTTGCTGCCGAAGCCCGTACCTTTGATGCCAGGCAGGCTTATAGTGTTAAAACAAAGCAGCTCTTCGATAAGGCAGTCTCGCTACGGAGCCTGATGGTTAAATATAAGGATGTTATGAGGGAGTCGGATAATAAGGAACTTCTTGTTAAGGCATTGAAGGCCGGCGAAATATCGTTATCGGATTACCTGGCGGAGATAGCTGTCTATTACGATTTGATTGACAAGATTTTTGAAACTGAACTTGAATACCACAAGACGGTTGCCGAATTAACATCGTTCGAACTGTAAATTGGTTTTCGATGAATTGCAAAAAGACCGGTTCGTAATGTTCCGGTCTTTTTTGCCCATATTCGTAATGACTTACCGTTGTCCGTGGAAAGCCCTGATATACTTGTCGATATAAAGTTCTTTATCCTTCGATTTATATTGTTGGATGTAGCGGGGATGCTCAAGCACTGTCATTTTTTCAAAAAGATTGGCTTTTTTGTTCAGTTTGCCAATGAAGTCGGAGTTTTTCTTGCCCAGAATAAAAACTTCCGAGGTGTTGAGTCCCATTTCAATTTGCTTTCTTAGCGACATAATCATAAAATCTTCAACTGCTGCATATAGTCTGTTGTCGTCGTAATAGTTGGCATTTAGCCAGGTGCCATCCTTGCTATATCTTACAATAGCCAGAGGGAAAGGCGAGTTTATGTAGAAATGTCTGAAGAAAGCACCGGCACCGCCATAGCTTGCTATCATATCGTACATATAAACCGACGAAACCTCGTGGGTTTGTGTCGAATCCATTTTAATTCCACACACGGTTTCAAGTCGTTTGGTGTCGGTAAATGGTACGCCTGTCACTCCCGCACCATGCCTGCTTGGGTTGATGCCGATGATGAAACGGCGTATGTTGTTGTCGTTGTAATATTTGTGGTAGAACTTACGCATCACTTCGATGGTTTCAGGATTGTCGGCAAAGGGATTTATCACGCCAAAACCATCGGGCAGTTTACCGTCAAAATGCAGGTTTTGGTTATACTCAATCATCTTTTCTGCAATAGTTGTCGTCATTGTGTGAATTGTTTAGTCGTGTCAGAAACTAAACAATTAAATGGTAAGATTGTTAATTTTCATATTATTTCATCAATAAATAACTGTCGTTGCGTATTCTTCAGGTAATAAAGAGGTTTGATTTTGGCGGTGCCGAAAACTATGTGCAGGAGCTGTCGTCTGAACTGGCTTCACAGGGGCATGATGTGACTATTCTTGGCCGAAGAGGCCGTCAGTGCGCAATGCTTTCGGATAAAGTGACGTTTATCGATGCTAAATTCTACTTTGGAGCCATTGCATGTGTTTTTATAATTGTCAGATTAGTAAAGCGTTACAATATTGATGTGATTCATGCACACCAACGGATGCCAATTCTTTCCGCTTCCATTGCCTCTTTATTAACAGGAGTTCCTGTGGTTGCCACCATTCATGGAAGGGTTCGTTACGATTTAAGAAGTTACATCTCACGCAAGATTCCTGCATATTTCATTTTTGTAAGTCATCAGGTGTTTATGGTTTCCCGCTACCGTAATATGTTGATGTCCAGGTCGGTTGTTGTGCCCAATGGCATTAAGGTTGTCGGGCCGCCACACCGTCTCATTCCTTTTTCGATAGGTTATATGAGTCGGATAGACTTGAAACATGCGGGTTTGATTGGTCAGTTGGCCGATGTTGTGCCATTGCTGTGTGCCGAATTTGGACGTATCTCACTTTTTATTTACGGTGATGGCGATGAGATTGAGAGTATCAGGCGGAAAGCTGAAAAGATAAATAGTGACATAGGATACAATGCCATTATTGTGGGTGGTTATGTGGCAGAGATAAATGCAATGGACCAATACCCCGAGTTGGTGGTGGGAGTGGGGAGAGTAGCCATTGAAGCAGCACACAAGGGATGTGGGGTTATTCCGGTCAACAGCCGTAGGATGGGGAAGTTACTGACATTAGATAATTATCAGTTTTACTGCGACAATAATTTTGTCGATATTGAAGCAGAACCTCCAACGCCTCAGCTGCTCTACAATGCGTTGGCCGGATATTTTCGCAACCGTGAAATGTATGATAATGCAGCAATTGCGCGAAAAATAGAGACTGACTACGATATTGTTAAAATTGCAGAAACTATTGTTGAACTTTATATAAGTACCTGTGATGGAGTAATATAAGTGTTGTCTCTTTGTTTGGTTTAATCCGGTGGTGCACAATTGAATTTTTAAGCCGGGTTAAAAACCATCATTAGTATCAATTAACACGGCAACATTCGATTAATTTTTGTTTATTTGCATCATCAATTTGGTTTAACAATAAAAGGAACAATTTAAGAAATGGGTAAAGTTCTTCTTATCGGAGCCGGCGGTGTAGGAACCGTTGTGGCTCACAAAATGGCAGGTCTGCCCGATGTTTTTACCGAAATCATGCTGGCCAGCCGAACCAAAAGTAAATGCGATGCCATTGCCAATCAGATTGGCGGTAACCGTATTAAAACGGCACAGGTGGATGCCGATAATGTACCCGAACTGGTGGAACTCATCAACAGCTTCAAACCCGATTTGGTTGTTAATGTGGCTCTTCCATACCAGGATCTCACCATTATGGATGCCTGTCTCGAGACTGGTGTCTCTTATCTCGACACTGCCAACTACGAGCCTAAAGATGAGGCTAAGTTTGAGTATAAGTGGCAGTGGGCTTATCAGGAGCGTTTTAAGGAAGCAGGCCTGACTGCAATACTTGGCTGTGGTTTCGATCCGGGCGTAACAAGTATCTACACCGCTTATGCTGCCAAGCATCATTTCGATGAGATTCATTATCTTGATATTGTCGATTGTAATGCTGGTGACCACGGTAAAGCTTTTGCCACAAACTTCAACCCCGAAATTAATATCCGGGAGGTTACCCAGAAGGGTAAATATTGGGAAAACGGCAAGTGGGTTGAGACCGAACCACACGAAATTCATAAGCCACTTACTTATCCGGAGATAGGACCCAAAGAGTCATATCTTATTTATCACGAGGAACTTGAATCGTTGGTTAAGAACTTCCCAACCATTAAACGCGCCCGTTTCTGGATGACATTCGGACAGGAGTATTTGACACACCTGCGCGTGATTCAGAATATCGGTATGGCACGTATCGACCCCATCATCTACAATGGAGTTGAAATTGTGCCTATACAGTTCTTAAAGGCCGTATTGCCCAATCCCGGTGATTTGGGTGAGAACTACACCGGATGGACCTCAATAGGATGCCGTATTAGAGGTGTTAAGGACGGAAAAGAGAAAACCTATTATGTCTATAATAACTGTAGTCATGAGGTGGCGTATAAAGAGACCGGAACACAGGGTGTCAGCTACACAACAGGTGTACCTGCCATGATTGGTGCCATGATGTATCTCAAGGGTCTATGGAAAAAACCGGGAGTATTTAATGTAGAGG
Source organism: Marinilabiliaceae bacterium (assembly GCA_039811485.1). Classification (GTDB taxonomy): domain Bacteria; phylum Bacteroidota; class Bacteroidia; order Bacteroidales; family Marinilabiliaceae; genus JAGPIS01. The sequence continues at coordinate 8,873 of JBDHYT010000022.1, forward strand.
AGTTTAATCCCGATCCGTTTATGGAGCAGCTCAATATTCATGGGCTTCCATGGGTGGAGGTGCATAACGCCGATTTGGAGCTCTAAGTAGCATCAATGATATAAGAAAAAACCTGCCGAAGAGTAATGTAAGGCAGGTTTTTTTTAGTCTTCGCATAATCTACTTACATATATGCCATCACCATTTTGCCTGTTCCAGCCCTTGTTACAATGTTGGTAAAGTGAAGGTGAAAGTACTTCCTTTATTGGGTTCACTTGTTACTGTTATCGTTCCGTGGTGCTTATCTACAAACTCCTTGCACAGCAGCAGGCCTAGACCGGTTCCCGATTCGTGGTTGGTGCCGGGCATACTGACTTTTTCATCTATCTTAAACAGCTTGTTGATAAGCTCCTCGCTCATACCTACACCACTGTCGGTTATTGAAAAAACTATTTTGCTGCCGGCCTGAACTGCCTTTATCGATATTGTACCCTGGCATGGGGTGAATTTTATGGCATTACTTATCAGGTTGCGTAATATTGTAGATACCATATTGTGGTCGGCAAAGGCTTTAAGTTGGTGTGATGGATCGAATGTGATTGCTATATCTTTTGAACCGGCATGATTCTTTAAAGTGGAAATCACCTCGGTAATAACATCATTCACATCTATCTGTGAGGGATTGAAGGTCATTCTGCCTCTTTGAGCATTGGACCATTGCAAAAGTGTCTCAAGCAGATTGAAGGTGTTGAGCGTTGTGTCGTGTATGTGTTGCGACATCATTTTTATCTCATCCGAAGAAAAATTGTCGATGTTGTTGTGTAGTAGTGATGAGAATCCCAAAATTACATTAAATGGATTTTTCAGATCGTGGGCAATAATACTCATAAACTTATCGCGGGTATCGTTTGCCTCCTTCAGCTCTTTGTTGTTTGTCTCCAATTGGAGGTTTAGCTCTTTTTGTCGCTTGTTCATCTCAAGCTGGAGGGTGATATCCTTTATGTGCGAAATGAAATACACCGGCTTACCGTTAGAGTCGTGAAGTAGTGACGAGGAGACTTGGCAGGTAATGATATTTCCCGATTTGTGGTAATATCGTTTTATAAACTCTTTATTGACTGCCGCAGGATTGTTTAATGCCGTGTTTATATATTCGTTACTGATTGAGTAATCGACAGTTAAGTAGTATGAGTTTACATTCATACCTTCCAGATCGTCACGCTTATACCCAAAAATATTTTCGCACTCTTTGTTTACCGAAATTATAGTTCCGTCTAAATCGACTGTCATTATGCCAATATTGGCATTCTCAAATGATATTCTATAGTTGTCGGTTTGATATTTAAGTTTATTTTCAATAACTCTTTTTTCGCGCAATGACTCTATCAATCTATTGAAATAGGTAGAGAACTCACCCATGAAATCAATCGATTGTTCAAGATCTCCCTCCGAGAGTCGTTGAGCCTGCCAGGTCAGGTGCTTTAGACTTGCTTGTAGCTGTTTGAACGGCGACAGCAGCAGATTTCTATTATCCGCCTCCACATTTATATTGCCGGCAGCAAGTGAAGCAATATAATTCTTCGACTCGTTCATGTGATTGATAAGACTAACTGTGTGCTGCAATAGCTGTTTCAAATCGTCGTCTTCCATCCTGCTTATGCTATCGCAAATCTCTACAGGAATAGCTTTAAGCCTGCCTGTGGAGATAATATCTCTAAGTACCTCTGATATATAGGTGATGTTATTGCTTTTACTCATTCTTCAAATTTATGACAAACCTGCAAACTCTGTCACCAGTTGACCAACAGTCTATCTCTTTGGCAATGAATTGTTTGTTGGTATATTTAGAGAATATTCCGGCAATGAAACCTTCGTCATATTCACAAACGGTTTCGTTGGTTATAGGCAATCCGCTACAATCCAAATCTTCGGCAACGGTTAGGATGAAGTCCATGTGTTCTAAATCGGCCTTTTCGATACGGAGTATGCCTACCCCCAACGATTTAAGAGCCTCTTGCAGCTGAGCCGCAAACGGATAGAAATCGAGACTTGTGTCTAAAATATTGGTGCAGAACTCGCTTCCTGCAATAAATCCTGATTTGTAAAAGAGTTCGTTGGCCTTTTCGGCTCCCAACTCATTATTGAGAACACTGCGCATGGTGTATTGCATCAGTCGATAAACAGCTACATCGGTGTTTCTGCCCAAATTGGGTCTTCCCACCTCCAAATCGCCAATATCTTTCCATTTGAAGGTATAGTTGTTCTCTTTCATTGCAAGTTGTGAATTTCTTTTTAAAACCTATTTGTTCTCTGTATTGAGTATTGGTGCAAATTGGTTTTAATGGTTTATTAGTTAAGTAATTTTCCTTATCACATCAAAAAATATACCATTTTTTTTCTTTAATTAAGGCTGAATGTATAATCTGTGTTTAGTAATATATTCACATACAGTATCGGGGGTAAAGAACTCCACATCTTTGCCTTCGCTAATCCATCTGCGTATATTGGTTGATGATATCTCAACCAATGGAGCATTGGTAAATATTGCATTGTGGTGAGGAGAATCTGTTAAGATGTAATCTTTGCGCGGATATACCAGGATACGGAAATTATCGAGAATTTTTTCATAGTTTTTCCATTTTTCTATCGATGCCATATTGTCGGTACCCATAATTACCGAAAAATCAGTTCCGGGATATGCCCTTTTCAGCAATGTTAGTGTGTCGATGGTGTAGCTAGGCACGGGCATAGACAACTCTATGTCGCACACTTTCATTCTTTTGCATCCGTCAAGTGCCAGCTTCAGCATGGCGAGCCGGTGTGCCGTACCGGCCATTTCCGATGCCTGTTTCAGAGGGTTTTGCGGACTAAGCACATACCACACCTCGTCGAGGTTGTGAAACTGGAGCATAAACTGCCCCAATATCAGGTGTCCTTGATGAACCGGATTAAACGAACCGAAAAGAAGGCCGACCTGCATCGCTACTTATTAAGAAAACGGGTAATTACAGCCTCTGCATCTTGTTTGCATTTTTCAAGGTTGTCGTTGGTTAGCACAACATCAAACTTTGGTGCAAATGTCAATTCGTATCCTGCTTTGGCAATGCGTTGTTCAATCTTTTCAGGTGAGTCGGTGGCACGTCCTACAAGCCTTTTTTTTAACTCTTCGATGGATGGTGGTTGGATGAAGATGCTTAAAGCACGGTTGCCATACATATTTTTGATGTTAATGCCGCCTACCACATCCACGTCGAAAACGATATTTTTGCCTGTTGCGGTAATTCTGTCAACTTCACTTTTGAGCGTACCATAGAAGCAGTTGGGGTAAACCTCTTCATACTCAATGAAATCGCCATTACTGATTCGTTGCCTGAACTCCTCGGGGGTGAGGAAGTAATATTCGCGGCCATGTTGCTCTTCGCCGCGTGGTTGCCTGCTGGTGGCCGATATTGAGAACTCGAGCCCATAATCTTTGGTGAGCAGATGTTGCACAATAGTACTTTTACCTGCTCCCGATGGTGCCGAAAATATTAAAAGTTGACCTTGGGTTGTCATTTTAATAGCTTGATTATGATATTGTTGTGTTATAGTGCGTTAAGCAGCTGCTCTTTTATCTTCTCCAACTCGTCCTTCATCTGTATAACAATGCGCTGTATATTGGCGTCGTTGGCTTTCGACCCTAAGGTATTTATCTCCCTGCCAATCTCTTGTGCAATGAATCCCAATTTTTTGCCAGGCTGGTCTTCATTATCCATGGTCTCTATAAAATATTTGAGATGGTTGGCCAGTCGCACCTTCTCTTCGGTAACGTCAAGTTTTTCGATGTAGAATATAAGCTCCTGTTCAAGTCTGTTTTCATCAATCTTGCTCTTGTCCACCAGCTCTTCCAAGTTTTCGCGAATACGGGCTTTCAGCTTCTCTATCCTCTCTTTTTCAAATGGCACAACCTCGGTAAGCAGCGATCCAATGAGAATAATGCGTTTTCGTATGTCGGCATCCAGCACCCTGCCCTCTTGTGTGCGAAATGCTATTAGTGCTTCAATTGCCTTCGTCAGAGCCTCTCTTATCTGTTTCCATTCGTTTTCGTCCAAGTCGGCCTGCTCCACCTTAACTGCGTCGGGCAGTGGTAGTATTATCCGAAGGAAATCGGTACGGTCGGTCTGGTTGAATTTTTCGGCAAGTGGCTGTAACTGATTGTAGTAGCTTTCGATTACAGGTGTGTTGATTTGTGCCTGCCTGTCGGAAATGGCCGAATCAATATTTAACGTAATATCAACTTTCCCTCTGAAAATGGTGTTGCTGATGTCGCTCCTGATCTCCAACTCCTTCTCGCGGTAAAGATTAGGAATCCTTAAGTTGAGGTCGAGTTGCTTGCTGTTGAGCGACTTAACTTCAATGGTTATCTTCTTCTGCTGAAGTTCGCAAACGGCCTTACCATAGCCTGTCATTGATAATATCATGTTCTATTGTTTCTTTAATGTGGTGATAATAAGATGAAATTGATGCTGTTGCGTTTTGTGTGGTTAAATAATAACCATTGTTGCTCCGAAACCATACTCCTGAAATGACGCATCCTGAAAAACGTGTTTTTTGTAGTTGCTATTCAGTAGTTTGCGTACTTCAGTCTTGAGTGTTCCATTGCCTACGCCATGAATGAAAACCAATTTCCGCCCCTTGTTCTTCAGGTTCTCTTCCATTACCTGTTTGAATTTATCTGTCTGAATCTGAAGCATTTCGCTGTTGGTAAGTCCACGGGTGTCGTCAATGAGTTCGTTTATGTGAAGGTCAACTTCCAAAAGTCCGGGTTCATTACGACGGGCATAGCGGTGTGGCTTTTCGGTTGTCTCCTTTTCATTGGATGCTTTAAGCAGCTCCATGTCGGTGAGCTGTTCAAGTTTTTTTTCAAACTCACCTTTTATAATCGGATAGAGGACAGCCTTTTCGTTGAAATATTCGTTGGGTGCAAAGCCGTTATCCTTGAAAAAACGCGTTGCCTTAATTTTGAAAGCTGTGGCCACGGGTGGATAGATACCGTATTCTTTGGTCTTTTTGAACAGCATCAATTGTGTTTGCCACTCCTGGTTATCAATGGATTGTGGGTTGTATCTGCCTAATAGCAGCTTGGTGTTGGGCTCCACGGTTCCAAAATGGAGCAGTCGGCCGTTGGGCGATGTGGCAACCTGCGATATGGTGAAATATACAAAATAGTTGCTGTCGTTTACTATATACAGATTGAGGTTGGGGGTTGAGCCGTTTCCATCTTTCAGAAAGGCAGCAAAAAATCTTGGATTCTTGTCGTCACCCTCATCATTGGCAAAGTCATAATCATCCTCTTCCACAATCTCTTCAGTTTCTTCCGTCAGCTCTTCTTCAACAACTTCGA
>JBDHYT010000023.1:0-14182 GCA_039811485.1 Marinilabiliaceae bacterium
TCGCAACCGTCTCTTTGGCGGCATCGGTATTGGCCTTTCCATAGCCCAGAATATTGTAAAGATGATGGGCGGGCGTATATGGGTCGAGCCGCAATCGGGTAAGGGTGCAATGTTCTATTTTACATTGCCGCTTAATAGAGTCGCCCAACAATCGTCGTTGATTGATACTGCAACCGTAAAGCCGGAGATGTTTAACTGGCAGGGACGTACATTCCTTATCGCCGAGGACGAAGAGGATAATTTCCGTTATATCGAAGTTGCACTTTCATTTTCCAATGTCAATCTTATATGGGCTCGAGATGGGAAAGAGGCTGTTGATATGTTCCGGAAAAAGAGGGATATCGATCTGGTGCTGATGGATATTAAGATGCCCCGTCTGGATGGATACTCGGCAACCCAGCAGATTCGCCAGTTCAGCGATGTGCCGGTGATTGCCCAAACAGCCTACACCCTTAATGATGAAAGAGAACGCCTGCTAAAGGCCGGATGCGACGATTTTATAGCCAAACCTATAGGTTACAACGATTTGCTCTACACCATACATAAATATGTGCCCTCGATGAGCAATTAAAAAAAGCCCGGATGGCCGGGCTTCTATTATCAGATTGTCAAAACATCCTTCTCTTTTTTCTCGAACAGGTCGTCTATCTTTTTCATATACACGTCGTGGAGTTTCTGCATCTCTCCTTCTGCATCCTTAATAACATCTTCGGCAGCACCATCTTTTTCGAGTTTTTTAAGCTCTGTTATTGCATCGCGTCTAATGCTTCGGATACCTATTCTCGACTCCTCGCACTCTTTCTTAACTTGCTTAACAAGGTCGCGGCGACGCTCCTCGGTGAGTGGTGGTACATTTATCCTGATGATATCGCCATTATTGTCGGGATTCATTCCAAGGTTGGCAGCCATAATTGCCTTCTCGATAGGAGCAATCATTGATTTTTCCCATGGTTTGATGGCAATGGTTCTCGGATCGGGTGTGTTGATATTCGAAATCTGCGACAGTGGAGTCATCGTGCCAAAATAGTCAACCATAACGCTCTCCAGCATCTTTGGATTGGCTTTGCCGGCTCTGATTTTTCCAAGTTCACGGTCGAGGTGCTCAATGGTCTTAGTCATGTGCTCTTGGGCATCTTCGCGTATCAGTTCAATTTCCTCTTGCATAGCAATTATTGTTATATTCAGTTTTTCTTTCAGCAAAAGTAAAAAAGTTTAAAGTAAATTGAAAGAGTGAGGGCATGTTTAGCGTTTTTGTCTATAAACACCGGTTTATTATCGTGCTTATAAATTCTGGTTTTTCGTGTAGAAGCCAATGGCCTGCTCCATCAACAATCACTACACTGATGCAGGGATTGGTGGCTGCCAGTTCCAATATTGGTGCTTTGTCGATGCTGCTGTCATCTTCGCCTAATATGAAGGTGGTTTTTATTTTCGTTGAAATTAATATTTCGGTTGTGTCTCTCCGTTGGGCCATTGCAGATGTGGCATTAACAAGTGCACGGCTGCTCCAGTTGTTCCACATTTTCAGTTTCAGATTCCGTACTGCCGGTTCGTCGCCCGATGTAAAGGTATGGCCAAGCAGATGTGCCCTGCCGCTGTTGATGAGTGCCATCTCCCTGTCGCGGGCTTTTCGCTTAGTGGCACTGTCGGCCAATGGGTGCGACGAAATTATTATTGCTTCTTTTATTCTGTCGGGAGCAAGGCTCATCATCTCCAAGGCTATATAGCCGCCCATGCTTTTGGCTATAAGCGTGATTTGGGTTCCGTCCAGTTCACCTGCTATGGTCGATGCTATATCCTTTAAAGTAATGCTGTGCGGTGTGTCGAATGTTTGGGCAAGGTTTATTTTTTTTATGCCGCATCCGCAGGGTAGTAGCCGATTCCATATTTCGGAAGTCTCTCCATAGCCGTGTAGTAACACAATGCTGTTGTCACTATTCCGATTCTCTTTATTCATTGTGTAATTTATTATCAATGATAAAATTAGCAAATATTTCTTTTTAGAGATAGTTTTACTATGTTTGCAATCGTTAAATTTAATTAACAATTAAAGGATTTTCCGGGAAACTAATTAGACTCATTATAAATAAAGAAATATTTCTTTAATTTTATTTGGGCAATGGATAGTTCTGACCTACATTTGCATAGTTTAATATAAATTGAATAAGTCAAATACAATCATTTAACTAAAAGTACAATTTATGAGTGGTTTATTTTGTTCATCAATTGGGAGAAAGCTGCTGATGAGTTTATCGGGGCTCTTCCTGATTACCTTTTTGTTGGTGCACTTGTCACTAAACGCATTATTGCTTGTGCCCGATGGAGGTCGTCTCTTCAATGCCGGCGCACATTTTATGGCAACTAATCCTGCCATTAAAATCATGGAGCCTATTTTGGGTATTGGTTTCCTGGTGCATATCATTTATGGTATCATCCTTACCCTTCAAAACCGCAAGGCTCGTGGCTCATCGCAGTATGAGTCGGGAAAAAAGACACACAGCGTATCTTGGGCATCACAAAACATGCTGGTTCTTGGTTTCACCATTGCTGCATTTCTTGTTGTTCACCTTGCTAACTTCTGGGTGAAGATGAAGATTACCGGTGAAGGTATGGAGCACACCAGCATTGAAATTGCCGGCGTTAAGACTCAGGTAGAGAATGCTTACCTGCTTGTTAATACCACCTTCGGTATGTTATGGGTTGTGATTGTGTATGTTATTGGATCTTTGGGTCTTACCATCCACCTTACCCACGGATTCTGGTCGGCATTCCAGTCGATTGGCTTCAGCAACAACGTTTGGAGAAAGCGTCTTACCACAATCGGTGTTGCCTATGCATGGGTTGTAGGAATCGGCTTCTCTATTATTGCAGTGTGTCAATACTTATTCTTCCAATAATTGATTAATATTACTCGATATGGTCAAATTAGATGCAAAAATTCCATCGGGTCCTTTGGCCCAGAAATGGACAAACTATAAAAATCATCAGAAGCTGGTAAACCCGGCCAATAAGCGTAAACTTGACGTTATAATTGTGGGTACCGGTCTTGCCGGAGGCTAAGCAGCTGCCTAACTTGGTGAGATGGGCTTCAACGTTAAGGTTTTCACAATTCAGGATTCACCACGCCGTGCACACTCTATTGCGGCTCAAGGTGGTATCAATGCAGCCAAAAACTATCCCAACGATGGTGACTCGGTATTCCGTCTCTTCTACGACACCGTAAAAGGTGGTGACTACCGTGCACGTGAGGCCAACGTTTACCGTCTTGCCGAGGTTGCCAACAGCATCATCGACCAGTGTGTGGCTCAGGGTGTGCCTTTTGCACGCGAATATGGCGGACTTCTTGATAACCGCTCATTCGGTGGTGCTCAGGTAAGCCGTACATTCTATGCCAAAGGACAAACCGGACAGCAGCTCCTTTTGGGTGCATACCAGGCACTTATGCGTCAGGTAAATGCAGGTTCGGTAAAATTATATACCCGTACTGAGCTTGTTGATATTGTTATTGTTAACGGTAAAGCTCGCGGTATTATTACACGCGACCTGGTTACAGGTAAGTTGGAGCGTCACTTTGCTCATGCAGTAGTACTTGGAACCGGAGGTTATGGTAATGCATTCTTCCTATCTACCAACGCAATGGGTTCCAACGGTTCGGCCGCAATTAAAGCCTACCACAAAGGTGCAGCATTTGCAAATCCTTGCTTTGCTCAGATTCACCCAACCTGTATTCCTGTTTCCGGTGAGTTCCAAAGTAAACTTACCCTAATGTCGGAGTCGCTTCGTAACGACGGCCGTATCTGGGTTCCAAAGAAGAAAGAGGATGCAGAGGCTATCCGTGCCGGTAAACTAAAACCTACACAGATTGCCGAAGAGAACCGCGACTACTATCTTGAGCGTCGTTACCCTGCATTCGGAAACCTTGTGCCACGCGACGTTGCTTCACGCGCTGCCAAAGAGCGTTGCGATGCCGGTTTTGGTGTAGGTGCTACAGGTCTTGCCGTTTATCTCGACTTCAAGAGTGCCATCGAGCGTCTTGGACAAAAAGCTATTGAGGCCCGTTACGGTAACCTGTTCCAGATGTACGAGAAGATTGTTGATGACAATCCATACGAAACACCTATGATGATATACCCAGCTATCCACTATACTATGGGTGGTGTATGGGTTGACTATGAACTCCAGACAACCGTTCCCGGTCTGTTCTGTATTGGTGAGGCCAACTTCTCCGACCACGGCGCAAACCGTCTTGGAGCCTCTGCACTTATGCAGGGTCTGGCCGATGGTTACTTCGTTCTTCCATATACAATTCAAAACTACCTCTCTGGCGACTTGCAGACACCACGCATGACTACCAAGGAGAAAGAGTTTGAAGAGGCAGAGAAGGCTGTTGCCGACCGCTTCAAAAAACTTATCAGCATCAAGGGAAAACGCTCTGTTGACAACATACACAAGGAACTTGGACACATAATGTGGGATTTCGTAGGTATGGGTCGTAACAAAGCCGGTCTTGAACACGCCATTGAGCGACTGAAAGAGGTTAAGAAAGAGTTCTGGAGCAACGTTCATATCCCTGGTTCACTTGAGGGCATGAATATCGAGCTTGAAAAAGCAAGCCGCCTTGCCGACTTTATTGAGATTGGACAGCTGATGGCTATCGATGCCCTTAAACGTGAGGAGTCTTGCGGAGGTCACTTCCGCGAAGAGTACCAGACTCCCGATGGTGAGGCATTGCGTCAGGATGACAAGTTCGCTTACGTATCTTGCTGGGAATATATGGGTGATGACAAAGATCCACAGTTCCACAAGGAAGACCTTAAGTTTGAAGAGGTTCAGCTTATTCAGCGTAACTACAAAGAGTAATAGCCTGTTTTGATAAAATAAAGAAAGAGAGTAAATTATGGACAAATTCATAAATCTTACATTGAAAGTATGGCGTCAAAACGGGCCTAAAGACAGTGGACGTTTTGAGAGCTATAAAGTAAACAATATATCAACCGACAGCTCATTTCTTGAGATGATGGATATCCTTAACGAGCAGTTAATCAATGAGGATAAAGAGCCGGTTGCTTTCGACCACGACTGTCGCGAAGGTATCTGCGGTATGTGCTCACTCTATATCAACGGCCGTCCTCACGGTCTTGATGACGGTATCACTACCTGTCAGCTGCACATGCGTCGTTTCAGCGATGGTGAGACAATCACCATTGAACCATGGCGTTCGGCCGGCTTCCCTGTTATCAAAGACCTTATCGTTGATCGTTCATCATTCGATAAAATCATTGCAGCAGGTGGTTATGTGTCGGTGAGCACAGGTGGTGTACCCGATGCCAATGCCATTCCAATTCCTAAGGTTGATGCCGATGAGGCAATGGATGCAGCATCTTGTATTGGTTGTGGTGCTTGTGTTGCAGCATGCAAAAACGGCTCTGCAATGTTGTTCGTATCTGCAAAGGTAAGCCAGTTGGCACTTCTTCCACAAGGACGTGTTGAGGCTGCACGCCGTGCCAAAAACATGGTTGCGAAGATGGACGAATTGGGCTTCGGTAACTGTACCAACACAGGTGCTTGCGAAGTTGAGTGCCCTAAGGGTGTGTCGATAGCCAATATCGCACGTTTGAACCGCGAATTCCTTACAGCAAAGTTGAAAGACTGATAGTAAGATTACAATAAAAAAAGAGCGATGTAACTACATCGCTCTTTTTTTTGATATTTTTTTTAAAATTTGTTATATTGCTGTCGGAAAGCACACTGTAAAAATTCATATTATGCCTTATCGTCGTCTTCCAAATACCGACCAAGCACGCCTTAGAGCCCTTAAAGCTGCTCTTGCTAAGGGGGTTAGCGTGGGACACGACGATTTGCTTTTCAGTCAAAAACTCAAACTTGAATTGATTGCCTTTCTACCAGTATTTGAACAGGCAGTTATGCAATATGTTAACTCAAAGGAGTTGCATGCCAATCACGGGCGATCGCTTGCTGCTGCCTTTAAGACGGCGAGGCTATATCTTTCGCATTTTGTACAGGTATTTAATATGTGTGTGCAGCGTGGAGAGATAAAATCTGAAGCACGACAGTTGCTTGGATTGGATGATGTGCTTACAATGCCCGATTTGAACACCGAATCGCAAGTTTATGACTGGGGTTCCAAAATTATTTCGGGTGAGGAGCAGAGGATGAGCAGTGGCGTTGGCAATAGAATATATAATCCTTCGATAGCTGTTGTTAAAGTAAAGTATGAACAGTTCAAAGATATATACCACAAGCACAAAGATCTTATTGTAACATCACAGAAACATCACGAAAAAGTGACTGAACTGCGTGAAAAAGCTAACAGAATCATTCTTGATGTTTGGAATGAGATTGAGGGCTCTTTTGGTATTGTGGATACCGACGAAAAACGACAGGTGTGCATAGGTTATGGCGTGGTCTATTTCTATCGTCCTCACGAAAAACGCCCCGGGACCTGTTGATTAAACCCTCTTTTGTGTCAGGTAATCTACTGTGTATAAACCAACCATTACTATTATCAGTGATGCTACCGTTAATGCGGCATTGGGTATTGATGTTGACGGCAATAACGGGTCGGTTCCGTTTACCGGATTGCTCTCGTAATATTTGTAAGCTGCAAATGCTACGAAATTATTGATAAAGTGGGCAGCTATCGGCAGCCAAAGGTTCTTTCCCAGATAGAACAGGTAACCCAATATCACACCTAATATCACCCGCGGCACAAATGTAAGAAACTGAAAATGAAGTGCGCTGAATATAATTGCAGTTATTAGTATGGCAATGTCGCTGTTCTTTGTTGCCCTGGCCATCATGGGTTGAATCATCCCTCTGAAGAGCCACTCTTCGCCAATTGCAGGCAATAGTGCCATTATCAATATGTTGGCAGCGTAATCGGTGGCAGTGCTGCCACTCAGAAAGGTTCTGGTAAGCTCTATTGCAGCACTCTCCTTCTCTTTCATCCATTGCCAGATGTCCGCTAACGCCTCTGGTACCGGAATATTTGTGTTGATGTAGGATGCCCAGCTTATAAGAGGGGTACTGCTAATCATTATAATTATTGAAACTGATAGTATGGACGGGCTAATTTTTTTGAAGCTGCCAAAATTGTCGGTATAACGGTTGTCGTAGAAAAGCCATGTACCAATTGCCGATGGTACTATAAAGATTCCCACACTCTGAATTACCTGAAGGATTCTCATTATGCCGGTTTCCGATAGTTTTCCATTCAGAAACAGCCATACCACAGATGCTGTCAACGATGATAAAAGTGCAAAAAATGCCGTTATCATAAGCATCTTGATAAGTTTGCTGCTTTCTGTGCCTTTTGTGAAAAAACTTCTATTCATCTGCCGTATTATTTTGGTTTGTAGCCCCTTTCAGCACCAACCTGTCGTAGAGCAGTAAAGCCACTACGGCTGTGAGTGCCAATCCCGAGTATAGTATCCATATTTTCGATGGTGAATGGTTTTCCCACAGCATCCTTGTTATTGACTCTCTGCTTAGACCCAAAACTGTTTCAGCCTTTTGCCAGTATTCACTTACCGATAGGTTTCTGCCAATATCCACTCCCCGCATAGTTAACTCTCTTTTCAATAGTGTAAACTTTCCTGCTGTCTGGTCGTAAATATCGCCCGAAAGCCAACCTGCCAGATAGTGGGCCACAGCTATTGGTAAAAACGATGTACCCATATAGAGTGCTTTCTGATGGTTGGGTGCAATACTGCCAATATACTCGGTAAACTTTGGGCTGCTGGCCATTTCGCCCGTGCTGAAAATCAGTATTCCCAAGGTTACTACCAGTCCCGATGTTGAAGAGAACATCACCGAGAGGCCAACCGACAGAATAGTGATACCAGCCATCATTGCTGTAAGTGGCTTCATGCGCATTGCAATGCCCGATATCACCACCTGAAGTGTGATGATAAAGAGTGAATCCATGCTGCTTAATGTCACCGCAGTAATTGTGCCTTCGGATGTTCCAATTTTCGATGCAAGCCAGGGCCAAACATTATGTATTACTGAGTAAACATCGGCGGTATTCACCCAGTCGTCGATAAAAACAGGAAATGCATAATATAGCTGGTTAAAAGCAGTCCAGAAAGCAACCATTATTATCAGAAATATCACATAACGCCAGTTGGATAGTGTGATGGCTATGTTTTTGACCGATTGTGTGATAACAGTTGCTATGCCCGATTCATCGTTCTTTTGGCGGCCCGGCTCTTTAAATAAGAATATTACAAATATGTAGTTTACTGCAATTGCTGCCATTGAGATGTAGAACACATAGTCCCAGTTAAGCTGATAGACCGCTCCGGCAATAAAAGGGCCAATGAACCCTCCAATATTCACCATCATATAGAATATGCCGAACCCTATTGATGATGTTTGGGTGGTCGTTGTTTTCGATATCATTGCCGATGTCACCGGTTTAAACATTGCTCCGGCCACTGCCAGAACGATAAACGAGAAATATACTGCACCAAAACCGTCAAAAGATCCTATCATCCAGTAGCCGGCTATATAGAGGGCAAACGATATCAACAGCATCTTACGGTAGCCTATTTTATCGCCTACGGCACCTGTAAATACGGGTAACAGATAGAGTAACATCGAACCTGTACCCATTATTGTCCCTTTCTCGGCTGCCGAAAAGCCCAAGGCTCCGCTCTCTTTACTTCCGGTTAGGAACAGGGCAAACGCCATATAGAATCCATACCATGCCCATCGTTCGAAAAGTTCTATTATGTTGGAAACCCAAAAAACCGACGGTAACTTTTTAATTGTTGAAAATATCGCCTTCATCCCTTCAAATTACGGGCTACAAGGTAACAAATAATTTTGATTGGGACATAAAAAAAGCCCTGCACCGGCAGGGCTTCATTTAATTGAATCTCAAAAGTCGTTACTTTTTAGCGTGTTCCTCTTTCTGAACCTTCTTAACAACTTTAGTCTGTTTTTCAGGTTTTTGTTTTTTGGCTAACTCTTTTTGTTCCTCTTTTTTAGCTGTCGTACACTCTTTCTTTACTGTCTCCTTTTTTTCGGGGTGTTGAGCAGGAACCGAAACGGCTAAGGCAAAAATGAATGCGCTTGCCAAAAGTGCTGTCTTTTTCATGGTGATTAATTTAAGTATTTGTGTTTTGTTGAATCAAAGTTATGGTCAAATTTCTTATTATTAGGTTAATATTCAGTTATATTTCCGTTAATGTGACGTTAATGTTTAGTGCAAATTTTCCTGGTCCGATTGTAGAATATTCGCAAATACTGTGTTTGGATTTTTTTGGCAATTCAACTTTTTAATGAGACAAAAAATGTGAGGCTCCCCGTTGGAGAACCTCACATCTTAATCAAAACCTAACTATGAATTACTTTTTAGCAGGAGTTGTTGTTTTTGCTTTTTCAGCATCGCAACAAGCTTTCTTTTCTGCCTTTTGTTCTGCTGTGCAGTTTGCAGCTTTTTTATCTTTGCACTCGGCTTTTTTATCTTTACACTCCTCTTTTTTCTCGGTGCAGCACTCTTTTTTTACCGGAGTAGCCTCTTTTTTAACCGGTTCTTGTGCCGATACCGATAGTGCAAGTACAAATGCAAATGCGCCAACTAATAATGTTGCTTTTTTCATGGTGTCTCTTTTTTGTTTTTTATGAACTCGTTGTACAAGCAAAATTAAAAGAGTTATTTGTCTTTATCTGTTAATGAGTTGTTAATTTTTTAGTAATATCAGTCATTACTCTTATTTTTGTATCCAAACAGTTGTAACTAAGCTATCACTCATGGAGTTTTGGTCATACAGGCGGAGAAAAATACTGGCTCTACTAACTTTTTTTTCATTGGCATTCCTGCTTGTTCTTCATGTCAGGTGGGTTTTCAAAGCTGCCACCCTCGAGGAGGAGATATTTAATCAACGGGTAGCCATTGCCCTTAAGGAGGCGCGCGACGAAATTGCCGGAAGACTGGGTAATGGAATTGAGATGAACCAGTATCTGTGCGGCAAGGCTCCGCATCACGACCATGGTAGCGATGTTAAAAGGCAGCTCGACAGTATTATTAGTTCCAGACTGAGAATCAACAATATCCATCTTCGCTACACCTTTAGGATTGCCGATAATTACCAGGTTAACTCCATGCGCGATGATGATGGTTGTTACTGTCAGAGTCTCAGTGGCTTGCTGCCCATCGACGGTGTCAGTATAAATGTCGATTTCCCAGAGCGCACCCGCTATGTTGTGAGACAGATTGGCGGTATGTTCGTTGTTTCGGTTCTGTTTATTCTTTTTGTTGCAATCTCATTTCTGATATTACTCAAACTATACAATCGTGAACGAATGGTTATGGCCCGTACAGTGAACTTTATCAACAATATGGTTCACGAGTTCAACACACCGCTTTCGAATATAAGGCTGGCTACTGCACTAATCCGCAAAAGAAGCAGTGCCGACTCCAAATTAGACGATTATCTCAATATCATCTCCAAAGAGCATGGTAAACTGGTGAAACATGTCGATGATATTCTTACTGCCTCAACCCCGGGTGTGATAAACTGTGGTGGCGAACTTGTAGATCTGCTGGAACTTACCTCTGGTGTTGTTGATTATTATCAGTCGTCAATCAGTGCTGTTGGTGGCGTGCTCTCTTTTGTTCATGGTGATGGTAAGTTTATAGTAAAGGGAAATCATCGCCAGTTTGAAATAGTCTGGATGAATCTGATTGATAATGCTGTAAAATATTCTGTATCTGCACCTAACGTTAAACTATCCCTGGACAAACAGGATGGTGTTGTACGTTTTGTTGTAGAGGATAGTGGTATTGGTATAGCCAAAGGTGAACTTAAATATATTTTTGAGCAGTATTATCGTATCTCTTCAGGCGACCTTCACCAGGTGAAGGGCTTTGGTCTGGGTCTCTACTTTGTGCGTACTGTTATTGAGGCCGCCGGTGGGAAAGTTTATGCTGAAAGTTCTCAGGGTAAGGGAAGCTGTTTTATTGTGGAACTAAAAGAGGTGAAAACCGATGAGTGAGAAGATTTTGTTGGTTGAAGATGACTCCAGCATGGGGTTTCTGTTAGTCGATTTTTTAGAGTCGGCGGGTTACGACACCGTTTTGGCCGACGACGGGCTGAAAGGGCTTCAGCAGTTTCGCGACGAAGAGTTCACTCTGTGTATCTTTGATGTTATGCTGCCGGGGATGGATGGCTTTACCCTTGCCGAGCAGGTGAAGAAGATTAATGGAACCATCCCTGTTATTTTCCTCACCGCCCGTGGATTAAAACCCGATAAAATAAAAGGTTTTTCCATTGGTGCCGACGACTATATCACCAAACCCTTTGATGAAGAGGAGTTGCTTTGCCGAATCCAGGCGGTTCTCAACCGTAGTGGTTCCGGTCTGCGCCAGGCCAAGAGTTCGACGGTTGAAATAGGCAATTACTCGTTCGACTGGGAAAATCAAATTCTATATCTGAATGGCGAGAAGGAGAGACGGCTTACCAAAAAAGAGTGCGATGTGCTTAAGTTTCTTTGTCTTAACCGTGGAAATTTAGTTAAGCGCGAAGATATTCTTGTGGCTTTATGGGGCGAAAATGACTATTTCCATGGCCGCAGCCTCGATGTGTTTATTGCTAAGCTTCGTAAATATCTGTCGAATGACGAGAGAGTCAGAATAGAGAATGTACCTTCGGTAGGTTTTGTGTTCAGTGTTGTTGACAGATAAAAGAAGAAGAACTGCATTCTCCCAATTCAGCATAATCCTAAACTTAAACCTTAACCTAAACCTAACCCAGATGAATCCAAAAACGGAAAATGCTTTATCTCTATTGTCGAATGCAGTTCTTGTTATATCTTAAGCCTGATATTGTCGTAAATCGGTTGTGAAATTTAGAACCTTTGGCCTTACAAGTCGGTGAAAATCGGTGTAGCTCATCTGTATCATCTCTGAATGGGTGCCGGCATTGAATGTGATTAATGTTTTGTGGGTCAACGGCTCGGCAATTATTACATCCATATTGTAGATATTTCCAAATGGCGGCATTGCACCCAACTCGCAATCCTGAAACAGCCCTTTGAACTCCCTTTCTGTTGCCAGCCTTAGTTCCGAAACCTTTATTCCGCGCTTTAGCCTTTCAAAGTCAATCTGCGATGATGCAGGAATTACCGCCATAACAAAACTATTACCGGCAAGCAGGATTACCGATTTAGCAAATGCATGCCCCGAAACATGCGCCGAAGCTGCAATGCGCTGGGCACTATAGCTTGTGCGGTGTATTATTCTGTTGTAATCCACCTGATTGCTTGTCAAGAATTGTTCGAGCCGCGATAGTGCCATGATTACAATGGTTGTTAATTTTTAAAGCGGTAGAAATCAGGAAAAGCAGTGAGAGGTAATCAATGATGATTATGGCGTTATTTTAATGGTAATTTACAATATCAAATTGAGAAAGTAAAGAGTGAAAACAAAAAAAGATGAAAAAAATCATCTTTGCCTAAAAAAGAGGAGGCTGTCAAACTTTTTGTTGACAGCCCCGTGATATTAAAATGGTTTGAATCCTATTATCTCTCTCACTTCGCGAAGAGTTTTAGCTGCACTTGCATGGGCCTTTTCCTTACCCATATTCACCACTTTGCGCATATATTGTTCATCGGCCCGTATTGCCTCAATCTTTTCGCGTATTGGCTCGGTGAATTTCACAATGTCTTCGGCAAGCTGTTTTTTCAAATCGCCATATCTGATCTCGCAGCTGTTGTACTTATCGGTAAAATATTGTACCGTATCAGGTGTCGATACCACATCGAGCAGGGTAATCAGATTTTTGACAGGCTCCGTCATTGGCGAGTTCGGCTCTGTTGGTCCTGCATCGGTTACTGCGCGCATCACTTTTTTGCGGATTTCGGCAGGCGTGTCGATGAGGTAAATTCCGTTTCCGTCCGATTTACCCATTTTGCCGCTTCCATCCAAACCGGGTATCTTAACCAATGCCTCGCCGTAGTTGAACGAGTCGGGCACCGGGAAGTAGTCAACATTATACATTCTATTGAACCGGGCTGCAAAGTTGCGTGTCATCTCCAGATTCTGCTCCTGGTCTTTTCCCACAGGCACTTTTTTAGCCTTATGTATTATAATGTCGGCAGCCATCAACACGGGGTAGGTGAGGAGGCCGGCGTTGATATTGTCGGGTTGCTGGCGTGCCTTCTCCTTGAATGATGTTGTGCGCGACAACTCACCAAGGTAGGCATTCATGTTGAGCAGTAGTGTTAGCTCTGCCACCTCCGGAAGATCGCTCTGTATGTATATTGTGGCCTGCTCCGGATCGAGACCGCACGCCAGATACTCGGCAAGTACCTGACGCACATTGTCATGCAGGTTTTGTGGCGTTGGATGGGTAGTCAACGAATGATAATCGGCAATAAAAAAATAGCAGTTAAACTCCTGTTGCATTCTCAGGAAGTTCTTAACAGCTCCAAAGTAGTTGCCCAAATGTAGATTTCCGGTTGGCCTGATGCCGCTAACCACTGTTTCCATATTGTAATATGTTATTTTTGTTTTTATTTTTTTTGATGGATTTACAAAATTGGGATTTTTTGACGAATTAATCTAACCATCGCCACTATTTATCACCCCAATAGTTCAATTCCTTTTAGCGTAATCCAGCCCCAAACAGCATAGCGTGCCGCTTTCCCAATAAGCATACCGGCCGATGTGCGCCAGAATGGTGCTTTTATCATGCCCAGTGCAACTGCTATAATATCGCCTACCAGCGGGAGCCAGGTGAATAGTGCAATCCATACTCCTCTTTTTTGTGTTATAGCAATATATTTATCTGTTTTCTCTTTTGAAATTCGCAAGTAACGCTCTATCCAGTCGTATCTGGCCCAATAGCCCAGGGCGTACGATGTTAGTCCGCCCAGCCAGTTTCCTGCCGTTGCCAGTAGAAGCGATAATGCTGGGTCGTAACCCATCAGCAACATTGTGGATAAGATGGCCTCTGAACTAAATGGAATAACCGTAGCTGCCAGAAAACTGGAAACAAACAGTGCCACATATCCAAGTCCGAAGTTGAGTCCCATCCTGCAAAGTTAAGTTATTGGACATTATTTTTTTAAGATGGATAATTAATATTTAAAATTTTCACTACTTTGTATTGCATAGTACCTGAATATTTATTTATATTTGCATAACATACTA
>JBDHYT010000024.1:0-14037 GCA_039811485.1 Marinilabiliaceae bacterium
TGCTTGTCGGTAAGTGCCCAACCTGCTCCCTCCTTGTAGCCTTCGTACCACCATCCGTCGAGCACACTGAAGTTGAGTACTCCGTTGAGTTCTGCTTTCTGGCCGCTTGTTCCCGACGCCTCAAGTGGGCGGGTAGGAGTGTTGAGCCATACGTCAACACCGCTGGTGAGTCGTTTGCCAAGCTCCATATCGTAGTTCTCAACAAAAATAATCTTGCCGGTAAACTCCGGACGGCGCGATATTTCGATTATCTTCTTAATCAGTCCCTGGCCACCGCCATCGGCCGGGTGTGCCTTTCCGGCAAAGATGAACTGAACCGGACGGTCGGGGTTGTTTACAATCCTAGCCAAACGGTCAAGGTCGGTAAACAGCAGATGTGCACGCTTATAGGTTGCAAAACGACGTGCAAAACCAATGGTCAGTGCATTTTCGTTCATGCGGTTCATCACCTCAATCACCCTCGAAGGATCCTCAAAGGTATTGGCCATATTCTTCTCGGTATGCTCCTTGATGTAGTTGAACAGTTTCTTTTTGAGGTCTTTACGAATCTTCCAGATTTCGTTGTTGTCGATTTTGTGTATTTGCGACCAGTAATCTTTGTTGGAGACGTCGTTTAGGAAGTTGCCGTCAAAGTGCGTGCTGTAGAATTTCTGGAACTCCTCCGATGTCCATGTGCCATAGTGTACACCGTTGGTTACATAGTTGATATGTAGCTCTTCGGGAGCATATCCTTCCCAAAGGTGGTGGAACATACTTTTTGAAACCTCGCCATGAAGCCAGCTCACGCCGTTCATCTCCTGCGATGTTTTTGCAGCCAGTACACTCATCGAGAATTTCTCACCGGAATGGCCGGGGTTTTCACGTCCCAGATCCATAAACTCCTCCCACGATATTGTCAGCAAATCGGGGATGTGGCGCAGATAGACACGTATCATATCCTCGTCGAACTTATCGTGACCTGCAGGTACAGGGGTGTGGGTGGTGAATAGCGATGATGCCTTCACCATCTCCATTGCCTCGCTGAAGGTTAGTTTTTTCTCGATGTAGTTAATCAATCGCTGAACGTTGATTAGTGCTGCATGACCTTCGTTGCAGTGATAGATGTCGTTATGGATACCCAGAGCATTGAGCAGTCTGATGCCGCCAATACCCAGTATAATCTCTTGCTTAAGTCTGTTTTCCCAGTCGCCGCCATAGAGTGTATGTGTGATGTTGCGATCACCTGGCTCGTTGAGGGCATGGTCGGAGTCTAGCAGGTAGAGTGGAATACGTCCAACCATTGCTTTCCATACCTTCAGCTTCACCAGTCTTCCCGGGAAGTTGATGTCGATCATCAGCAGTTGGCCGTCGTCGGTCCTGACCTCTTCCAACGGCAGGCTCGAGAACTCCTGTGGCTCGTAGATGGCTTGCTGCTCGCCGTTTAGCGACAGAGCCTGCTTGAAGTAACCATACCTGTACATCAGTCCCACGCCGGTCATGTTTACCCGGCTGTCGCTGGCCTCCTTTAGGTAGTCGCCTGCCAGTACGCCCAAACCGCCCGAGTAAATCTTCAGTATAGTTGACAGACCGTACTCCATGCTGAAGTATGAGATAGCCGGCATGTGGCTGAAAGGTTGCTCTAAGTAATCGCTAAGCTTGTTGTAAATGGTATTTAGTCTCTCTACAAATTCTTTGTCCTGCGACAGTTTGTGCAGTTCGTTGTAGGGTACCTTTTCGAGTAGTAGGATAGGGTTTTTGCCTACCTGCTTCCATACCTCGGGATTGATGCTCTCGAAAAGTTCTGTTGCATCATAATTCCATGTCCACCAAAGGTTTCGTGAAATGGTGTGGAGATGTCTTATTTCATGTGGTAGTTTTGATTTCACTACAATCTTTTTCCACATTGGTTTTGGCGAAGTCTCCGGCTTCGTCTGGATTCGTAAATCTTTCTGCATAGGTATAAATGAATCAGTTCTGTTGTTGACGACTTTCAATGCCATATCGAAAGCTCTGTAATAGTTTTTTATCAGGAGTTCCCAATCGATGGAATGGGTTATCTTTTGAGCCGTTTCTATAGCAGCAATTTTCTCCTTTTCAGCCATTTTGGTAAATCGGAGTATAATTTCTGAAATATTTTTAGCCGCTTCCTGTTGATTATCGTCATTACGCTCTACAACTTCTATGCCATCATGGATACCTTTTGTTTTCGACTTCACCCAGTTGCCAAAGCCGGTAAGGCTGGTGGTTACTGTTGGTATGCCGAAAGCCATCGATTCAAGCGGAGTGTAGCTCCAGGGTTCGTAATACGATGGAAACACAGTCAAATCCATTCCGATTAGCAAATCGTAATAGGTCATGTCGAATATCCCGTCATCTCCATTTAAAAAACTGGGGATAAAGATAAGTTTTATTTTGCTGTCGGCTCCATTCTCAAGATGTATTTTTTGTATCTTATTGATAATAGGGTCGTAACCTATATCGTTGAGCCCATGCGTCAGAAACGGATTTGGAAGTGTATCGTTGGTGTGGTTCTGAAGTTTATTCTTCAGGTCAACACGTGGGCCATAAATATTGGCCGGTATCATCACAAACACCACCAACTCTCTATCGAGATCCTTATTGTTGACCAAAAGGCCAAGTGAGTCGAGTAGCAAATCGGTACCCTTGTTGCGGAACTCATACCGCCCGCTGTTTGCAATGAACATTGCATTGTCGGCCAGTTTGTAGCCCAGCAGTGCCTCCGATACCTCACGGAGTTTCAGGCGGGCAATTTCCCTCTTCTCGATGTAAGCATCTCCCTTAGGCACAAAGTCCTCCTCAAATCCGTTGGGTGTAAGCACATCAATCTCTCGTCCCAGGAAGTGTATGCACTCACGGGCAGTTATTTCCGATACGGTGGTGAAGCAGTCGGCCATCTGCGCCGATTGTTTTTCGAGCGAATGTTTCGATATCACCGAAAGGCTCTGTGCTTTTGATACTGCATCGATATTGTCGAAATTGTCGTAAATATATTCGCCGTTGGCTGCCATTGCACGTCCCACAACTGTGTCGTGGGTGGTGAATACGGTGGCTGCCTGTGGTAGTTTTTTCTTGATGTAGAGCAGTCCGGCTCCAGTGAGCCAATCGTTGAAGTGGGTTACCACCTTTTCGGTAGGGGTGATGTAGAGGGTCATAAAGTACTCTATAACCTTTCCGGCAGCATATCCGAATACTACCGGTTCAATATAATCCCACTGGCCACTTAGACTGTCAACCTTATAATCTTCCCAGAATGACTTCAGTATCTCGTCCTTAGTGGCAATAAGGTTAGAGAAATCAACCAGAACAGCTATCGGCAGGCCTATTACGTCCCAGCGTCCAACACGAATCGGAATTCCATTTTTCTTACAGTAAATCTGCCACTCGGGAAATAACGATGGATCCGGAATAAATTTCTGTGACGATTTGCCGGGCTGGTATATCTCTGGTCCAACATAAATCAGCTTGTTTTGAAACTGTTTTACCATTGTTACTGCCTTTGTGGCTAATACCGTGTAAACTCCGCTTCTCTTGTTACACACTTCCCAGCTGGCTTCAAACACGTAGTCTGGTTTTATATAACTGTAGATCATTGTGAAAAATTATAATGGTGTTAAACAACTATATGCAGCACACAAGGTGCTGCATATACTCTATGGTATTTGTATCAGAGGTGGTTAGCTCTTCCTGGAGGCGCTCTTTGTTTTGGCAGGTTCTTTCTTGGCAGACTCTTTTTTTACGGTTTCCTTTTTTTCGGTAGTTTTGGTACTTATCTTCTTTTCGGCCTTAACAGCTTTTGTTGTTTTTTCTGATTTTTCAGCCTTTACAGGTTTTGTGGCCTTTTCGGCTTTCGCAACATTAGATGCCGGTTTTTTCTGGAAATTTCTGCTTAAATCCTCGATTATCCTATCCTTTTCGGCAATCTCCAGTTTTAACCTGTTGATGGTGTCATCGAGGCTTGAGTGTTGCACTGCCTTCTTTAGTCTGATGGTGAAATCGCTTAGAATATTCATATAGTTGATAAACGCATCGTAGGGCGTATCGTATGGGTTGTGATATACCTTGCTGATTCCCGAAGAGAAGAACTTGGTGCTCATATAGTAGAAATGGTCGCTAGCCTGAAGGTATTGCCAATCTTTAAGCAGCTCACCATCGGTACACTGGTTGGCCAAAGGAACGAGCTCATATAGTTTGTCAAGAGCCTCATTCTGCATCTCGTTGCCAAGCCATGCCGACAGGTCGCGCTCCTCGTCTGCCCAACTGGTGGGTTGTGGTACGTGAACTGCCGATATCGGCTGAAGCTTGGCTGCTGCCTTCGACGGGGTGGTAAAACTGAATTTTTCGTTCTTCAATGTCTTGTCCACAAAAGCACTAACGAATTCGAATATACCTGTATCCCTCTTCTGGTTTTCGCCAAAGGTCTCGTAGTTGAGGAATAGGTTTATCAGCTCCTCTTTTTCTGATACCGACTCAAGCCAGCCAAGATATTTTTCGGCGGTAAGCGGCCATTCGCTCCAGCTTTGGTTGCCAAACTTAAACGCCAAATCGTCGCTAAGGACAAAATTTTTCAGCAATACTTTCAGGCGTGGTTCAATGGCGTTGCAATACATGTAGTTTGAGCTTTTCCAGCCCAACACCTGTTTTGCTCCTTCGGCCAGCATTGCCTTAAAACCCATTTGGGCCACATCGTCGCCAAGCATATCTGAATAGATAAGCTCGCTATTGCGGAAAACCGATGGTGTGCAACCAAAAAGCGACTCAATCTCTTTCACATGTTGCTCGGTCTGTTTCTTAAACTCGTCAGTGTTTCGTAGCGACGCCAATGAGTGTGCATTGGTTTCGGCCAGAAACTCGACCTGCCCGGTTGCGGCAAGCTGCTTGAAACTGTCGATAACCTGTGGTGCATAGAGCTTTAGCTGGTCAAGGGTAGTGCCCGATATCGAAAATGCCACATAAAACTGATTTGGATGTTTTTTTATCAAATCCAAAAGCATTTTATTGGCCGGCATATAGCAGTTGTGTGCCAGCCGCGATATGGTGGTCTCGTTGAGGTAATCGTCGTAGTAATAGTGGTCTTTACCTATCTCGAAAAAACGGTATCGGCGTAAGCGCACAGGCTGGTGCAGTTGGAAGTATAAGCATATATTTTTCATGGTCTCTTTTATTGGTTGTGAATCATTGCAAACTGGTTGATAACTTCTTGGTAGATGGAGTTGACGTGGAGGGCGGAGTCTTCCCATTTTAGCTCATCCACCTCTTTTTTCCCATGATGTTTAAACATATCGGATAGTGCCGGATAGTTGAGTACTCCGTATATGGCATCTGCCATCGCTTCTATATCCCAGAAGTTGACTTTTATGGCGTATGTCAAAATCTCCGACACACCCGACTGGTGCGATATCAGTACCGGCACGTTGCTTTGCATTGCCTCAAGTGGCGATATTCCAAATGGTTCCGATACCGAAGGCATTATGTATAAGTCGCTCATGCCAAGCATGTTGAATACGTCGTCGCCTTTCAGGAAGCCGGTGAAGTGGAATCGGTCCATTATTTTCAATTGTGCAGCCCGTCGGATCATCTTTTCCATCATGTCACCACTTCCGGCCATCACAAACCGCACATTGTCCATTCGTTGAAGCACCTTGTGTGCTGCCTCAATGAAGTACTCCGGACCCTTTTGCATGGTTATCCTGCCCAGGAAGGTAACAATTTTCTCATCCACACTCTTGTTGGTGGCAGCTTTCTGCTCCTTCAGTGGGTCAACGGCATTATAAACCGTTACTACCTTTGCCGGGTCGATGTTGTATTTTTCGATTACTATGTTGCGGGTGAGATTACTAACCGTAATAATCTTGTCGGCAGCATCCATTCCCCGTTTTTCTATCTCATATACCACCGGGTTTACGCTTCCTCCGCTTCGGTCGAAGTCGGTGGCGTGAACATGTATAACCAGAGGCTTGCCCGATGCCTGTTTGGCAGCAATGCCCGCAGGATAGGCCAACCAGTCGTGGGCATGTATTATGTCGAAGTCGTGCTCCTGGGCTATGATATTGGCTACTACTGCATAGTTGCCAATCTCTTTCAGCAGGTCGGCTCCATATTTGCCGGTAAAATGCAGTTTACCATCAGCGTCGGTCTGCAGATATCTGAACGACGACGATACTTCGCTACTCTTAAGTTTCCAGAAATCCTCAGGATCCACATAGGGAACCAGCATTGAGTCAACCTCAATATAGTCAATGCTTTTTCTGAACTTGCTGTAGTTTAGTTTCTTATACTTCAATGAAATATTGTTGGCTCCAATCAGCTTTATCTTGCTCTGGTCTTCGTCGCCAAAGGCTTTGGGAACAACAAAGGTAACATCGAGGTTGGGTATTGCGGCCATACCACGCGTTAATCCATAACACGCCGTACCCAATCCTCCCGATATGTGGGGTGGAAATTCCCACCCAAACATTAATACTCTCATCTTTTATCTGTTTAGGCGTTAATTTCTATGATGTTGATAATCTGGAGCAAAGCTGCAACATTCCAAGCCATTGATACTGCGCCTTTTGCCTGGTGCGGTGGGTTGCCGTTGTACAACTCGCTGATGGTTCCAAGGCAATGTTCTGTCATCTCCGACTCAAACTCCTGAACTATCTTTTTCAGTACCGATATTGCACTTTTGTTGTTGATGGCCAGTTGTGCATCGGCCACAAAGGCTGTCAACCATGGATATACCGCGCCCTGGTGGAGTGCATTGCCACGGTCGTTGTGGTCGCCCTCAACCACTCCCTTGTATTTGGAGTCTTGTGGCGACAGGCTTCTAACTCCCTTTGAGGTCATAAGCTCGCGCATCACGGTGTCGAGAATCGATTTCTTCTGTTCCTTGCTAAGCGGACTATATGGCAGGGCGGCAGCAAAAATCTGATTCGGACGTAACGATTTGTCCTTCACTTCGATATCGACACAGTCGTATAGATAGCCTTTCTCGTCGTACCAATAGGTGGCTGGAAATGAGTTATCTAATTTTTCGAGAAGTGGCTCCCATTCCAGTAAAAATTCTCTGTCCTTATGGATGCGGGCATCGTTCACCATGGTGGCTACTGCGTTGTACCATAGTGAGTTAATCTCTACGGGTGAGCCGTATCGAGGTGTTACCGGCCGGTTGTTGGAAATAGCATTCATCCATGTTAATGGTACATTATCCCGTTTGGCATATATCAGACCGTTGTCGAGCAGACGTATCTGCCCCGGAACTCCATGTTTGTAGAAGTTTAAAATATCTCTCAGCAGACCTCTGTATTTTTTCATATATCCCTCTTTCCCAAACAGATGAGGTGACTTGTATAGAGTGGTGAATAGCCACAACGGCACTCCGGCATCTTCAAGCAGCAGTGTCGATTTATCTTTGTCTAAATATCTCTCCCGTATGGTGTTGATGCTGGTTTCAAGGATATCGAGATATGGTTTTTTGTCGTCCTGGTAGAGCGACAGGCCCGGAAGTGCAATAAGCGAGTCGCGCAACTGCTCGTTGTACCAGTGATAGCCTGCATTTAGTGTTGCCTTATCTTTTTTGTTGACAATAAACTGCTGAGCCGCATTCACTAAGTTGTTGAACATTGTGCAACGCGGGATGCGCGAATTGACCTCGCGGGTAAACTTTGCTTTCAGTCCTGCAGTCGATGCCTCGTTGAGGCCCGCCACAAAAATAATGCTCTCTCCCTTTTCGATGTCAAACTCAAAATATCCGGGCACATACAGATCCTCAAGGTAGTCGTAGCCTCTTATATGCTCTTTCAGATATTCGATGTTGCGGTACCAGTCGGGGATGGGCACAAATTCAGACTTTTTGCTTGTCTGCATATAAAGTGCAGGCAACGATTCGTATAGCTTAATCCCGATACCGTTTTTTATCTCAGTATAATGGGTGTCGGCATCCATATTCTGATGGGTCAGCTCATGGATGCTTCTGAAGGCCAGGAAAGGCTTCAGTCTCAAGCGTGTTGGCGAATGCGCCTCCAAAAGGGTATAGCGCAACATCACCTGATGTTCGTTGGCCGACAGCATCAGCTCCTGCTGTATCTGCACGCCTCCCACACGGTGGGTGAGGGTAGGGATCGGGCTTGTTTCAAAATCCCAAATGTACTTGTGTCCCTTGGGCTCGAAATGGTTGTTCTGATACTGCTGTATGCCAAGGTTAAACACCTTGTCGCGCTGTATTACCGAGCAGTGCAGCGATGATAACATCACATGCCTGTCGTCGGTATCGTCGGAGATTGGGCAAACAAGCAAACCGTGATATTTACGGGTGTTGCACCCTGTGATGGTTGTGCTCGAATATGCCCCGGCTCTGTTAGTCCTGAGTATCTCTCTGAAAAGGGAGTATTCAAGATTGGATAATTTAGTCTTATCGACCTGAGTGTTGGTAGTCAGATTCATATTGCAAAAGAACTTTATATTCTGTTTAAGTAATGATATATGGTTCTGTAAATTACTTAATATCTGATTAAATTAAAAGCGTTTTAGCTATATTTAGTAATTTTGTAACATCTGTTGACGGATATTTTTTCCCTAAGTTTTCTATCTGAACCATTGTTTTTCCAATCAAATGCTTATAATTATCATTTTTGCCATGTAAAGGGCGATGGTTTAAAGTTGTTAAAATTTTATGGCTCTCCCGGCCAAAGGCTATCGCCTCATTGGTGAAATAAGCTTTTGAGAATATGTCGAATATATACTCTTGTGCAAGTTGGGATGGGTGTAGCATATCGTCGGCGTAAAACCGGTAGTCCCTCAGTTCATCCATCATTATTTCGTAGGCCGGAAAGTACTCTATCGATGGGTCGGACATCATCAATTGGTCCACTGCCAGCATTAGTGTGGCTTTGCTCACATTGTTTCCCCAGGCTCCGTTTTTCCAGTGCCGAACCGGGCTAATGGTGAATATAAGCCTGATGGATGGATTAATATCTCTCAATCTCAATATTACCTCCTTCCAAAGCTCTGCAATCTCGTCGGGCGACAGCTTGAAATGGTTGAATCTGTCGGCCGGGAATTTATGGCAATTGGCCACAATGCTGTTGTCCTCCTTAAGTGAATAGACCCACGATGTGCCAAAGGTAACTACCAGTGTTTCTGTTTTTTGCAGATGTATGCGTGCTTCGGCTATTGCTTCGTTGGCTTTGAGTATTACATCCTGCCTGTGGGGTGATGAAAATGAGCCATGAAGCCTGAAACTTTGCCAAAGTCCATTGTGGAACTGTAGGTCGTCATCCGTAATCAGGCGGCCATCAATAATGTCGGTAAGGGTATTGGCCACCGACACCGGATTGTACATCACTCCAAACGGATTTACAACCACCGGAAAGAGACGTGATTGAAATCGCGAACCAATGTTCTCTGCAAAGCATGAGCCTATAAAAAAAAGATGGTCAGAGTATTCTGATTTTTTATTGCTATCAGATACAGTGACCCGGGTTTTGAATATGTCGTTCATGGTTACCTTACATCTTGTAAGTACGACAAAGATACTTAATGTTGTCTGATATACTTAGTTAAATTTCAATTAGTTGCCCAATGGCTGTTTTTCTTTGATGAACGTAACAAAAAAAGGAGCTACTTTTTTGTTAGCTCCTTTTTATTGAATGGTTATTTTGTTGCCTTGCCCGGGCCGGTCATGTTTTCGGGTTTAAGCAATTCGTCGAGTTGGTCTTTGGTAAGTACACCCTCTTCGATAATTATTTCGTAAACCCCACGGCCTGTCTCAAGAGCCTTCTTGGCAATGCGTGTGCTTGTTTTGTAGCCAATCACCGGGTTTAGTGCCGTAACGATTCCTATACTGTTGTGTACCATTGTTCTGCATACATCTTTGTTGGCTGTGATGCCATCAATACATTTCAGACGCAAAGTATCCATTCCGCGCATCATATACTGAATCGACTCCATTACCGACCATACAATCACCGGTTCCATTACGTTGAGCTGTAGCTGGCCTGCCTCCGAAGCAAAGGTTACGGTGAGGTCGTTGCCTATCACTTTGTAGCAAATCTGGTTCATAACCTCTGGAATCACCGGATTCACCTTGCCCGGCATGATTGATGAGCCTGGCTGCATTGGGGGCAGATTTATCTCATGGAGACCCGTGCGTGGACCTGACGATAGCAGACGCAGGTCGTTGCAGATTTTCGAAACCTTAACTGCCAGTCGTTTCAATGCCGACGAGTAGCTGACGAATGCACTTGTGTCGGGTGTGGCTGCCACCAAGTCGTGGGTTAGTTCGATAGGCAACTTAGTTATTTCGGCCATGTGTTTTACACACTTCTGTGAGTAACCTTCAACGGCGCATATTCCTGTACCGATAGCGGTAGCACCCATGTTAACCTCCATAAAGAGATTGGCATTGCGCACCAGACGGTTTATTTCGTCGGTAAGGCCATTGGCAAATGCAGTAAACTCCTGACCCATAGTCATTGGTACCGCATCCTGAAGCTGGGTGCGACCCATTTTGATAACATCGGCAAATTCAACACCTTTTTTTCTGAACGACTCGATGAGTAACTTAAGCTCCTCAACAAGCTCTTCGTTCATCTTTATTATGCCAAGGCGAATAGCCGATGGATAGGCATCGTTGGTGCTTTGCGACATGTTAACATGGTCGTTGGGGCTGCAAAATTCGTATTGTCCCTTTTTGTAACCCATGTATTCAAGTGCCTTATTGGCAATTACTTCGTTGGCGTTCATATTGACTGAAGTACCGGCACCGCCCTGCATCATGTCAACCGGGAATTCATTATCGAGGCTGCCGCTCATCACGTCGAAGCAGGCTTTCTCGATGGCATCTTTCAATTGGGTAGGGATAAGACCCAAATCGTGATTGGCACGTACAGCCGATAGTTTTACCACACCCAGACCCCAGATAAAGTGGCGAAAATGGAACAGACGTGCGGTAGTGATATTAAAGTTCTCGATAGCTCGTTGAGTTTGAACTCCATAGTATGCATTGGCAGGTACTTGTAGTTCGCCAAGTAAATCGCTTTCAATTCTTGTATTCATAACTCTTTTTCTATTATTGTTTTAGTTAGTCTTTTTAAATAACTGTTTTGTTGTTTTGATGAAATACAATTATCTGAAATAAAAACAATAAAACAACCGATATTTATCATGTTTAGGCTAAGAATAGTGTTATTGTTTCAAATTTCACCATTTATAGCTATCTGTTAAAAAAAAAAGAAGCCTCACGCTATGGTGAGGCTTCCTTGTGAATTGGTACTTTGTATTAGAGTTTTCTCATTATTTCGGTCTCCTCAAAGGCCTCAACAATGTCTCCGTTTTTGATGTCGTTGAAATTCTTGATGTTAAGACCACACTCCAAACCGGCTACTACCTCTTTGGCATCGTCTTTAAATCTCTTGAGTGATCCAAGTTCGCCGGTATATATCACAATACCGTCGCGGATGATGCGTACCTTGTTGGCCCGCTTGATTTTACCCTCTTTAACGATACATCCGGCGATTGTTCCGACTTTAGTAATCTTAAAGGTCTCCTGAATCTCGAGTGTTGCAACTATTGTCTCTCTGATCTCGGGTGACAACATACCTTCCATAGCCGATTTAATCTCTTCGATGGCATCGTAAATGATTGAGTAAAGGCGGATATCGATCTCCTCTTTCTCGGCAATGCGCTTGGCGGCAAGCGAAGGTCGTACCTGGAATCCGATAACGATTGCGTTGGATGCAGCAGCAAGCATAATGTCTGACTCTGAAATCTGACCTACTGCCTTGTGAATCACGTTCACCTGAATCTCCTCGGTAGAGAGTTGTATTAGTGAGTCTGATAGTGCTTCGATTGAACCGTCAACATCACCTTTAACAATAACATTAAGCTCCTGGAAGTTGCCAATTGCAATACGGCGTCCAATCTCATCAAGTGTGATGTGTTTCTTGGTTCGCATGCCCTGCTCACGCTGCAACTGCTCGCGTTTGTTGGCTATCTCCTTGGCTTCACGCTCGGTGGCAAGAACATTGAATTTCTCGCCGGCCTGTGGTGCACCATTCAATCCTAGTACAAGCACCGGTGTTGATGGGCCAGCTGTTGCCACCTTCTGGTTCTTCTCGTTGAACATTGCCTTAACGTGTCCGTAGTGCGATCCGCAGAGAACCATATCTCCCACGTTGAGCGTTCCGTTTTGAACTAAGAATGTGGTGACATATCCGCGTCCTTTGTCTAACGACGATTCGATAACGCTACCCATTGCACGGCGGTTAGCATTGGCTTTTAATTCAAGTATATCGGCTTCGAGTATCACTTTTTCAAGTAACTTGTCGATGTTAATTCCGTTTTTGGCCGAAATCTCCTGACACTGGTATTTTCCGCCCCAGTCTTCCACCAGATAGTTCATGTTTGCCAGTGCCTCCCTTATTCTGTCCGGATTGGCGGTTGGTTTGTCTATCTTGTTGATGGCGAATATAATAGGTACGTTTGCTGCCGATGCGTGGTTTATTGCCTCAACTGTTTGGGGCATTATGCTGTCGTCGGCTGCAATTATGATGATTGCCACGTCGGTAACCTGCGCACCACGTGCACGCATTGCTGTAAATGCTTCGTGACCGGGTGTATCGAGGAATGTCATTCTACGACCACTCTCCAGTTTAACGCTATAAGCACCAATATGCTGTGTAATACCTCCTGCCTCGCCCGAAAGTACGTTTGCCTTACGTATGTAGTCAAGCAGCGATGTCTTTCCGTGGTCAACGTGTCCCATTACTGTTACGATTGGAGGACGCTCGGATAGATCCGTCTCATCGTCTTCCTCTACGTTTATGTCGTCGGCCATCTCAACGCTGATAAACTCAACGGTGTATCCAAACTCCTCGGCCACAATACTCATTGTTTCTGCATCAAGGCGCTGGTTGATTGATACAAACAGACCTAATGACATAAAAGTTGCTATTACCTGATTTACAGGCACATCCATAAGTGTTGCGAGTTCGTTGGCTGTAACAAACTCGGTTACCTTCAGGATCGATTTTTCCTGGTCGAGACGTTCGGCCTCTTCCATCTGACGCTGGCTGGCCGCATCACGTTTGTCGCGACGGTGTTTCGATGCCTTCGATTTTCCTTTTGTGGTAAGACGGGCAAGTGTATCTTTTATCTGTTTTTGAACATCCTCTTCGCTTACTTCCGGACGCGACGGACGTTTTTTAACTTTTTGGCTCTGGCCTTGATTCTGGCTCTGGCCTTGACCCTGTCTTTGAGGATGACCCTGCGATGGCGATTTCTCTTTGCCTTTGTTTAAAACAGGTTTTTTCTTGTCCGACGGCTTGTCGTCCTGTAGTCCCTGGTTTTGGTTTTGACCCGGCTTAGCCACTTTTTCGGTTCCGCTTACATCAACCCTCTCACGGTCTTTGCGAATGCGTTTTCTCTTTTTCTTTTTAGCTTTCTTGTCGTCAGCTTTGTCGGCCGATGAACGCGATGATTCAACTGGCAGGTCTATTTTGCCTACCACGGTTGGACCGGTTAGTCGTTTGACGGTGGTGGGTTTAAACACCTCGTCCTCTGCTTTCTGAGTTTCGGTCACGTTGGTTTTTTGTTCTATATTGATTGATTCTTGTTTTTTCTCAATCGGTGGCGTTGGCTTTTCTTCCATCACCGGTGCTGCCGGTGAGGATTTTTTTTGCTCCGGCTCCTTAAGAGTCTGTTTCGGAGCAGTAGGTTTGGGGTTGAGGTCTATTTTACCCACAACCTTTATTTCGTCACCTATCTTATCGGCCTTCACAGGTATATGCTCCACCTCTTTTTTGGGTTCGCTTTTTACTGCTATCGGCTCTTCGGGCATTTTTACCGGCTCCTCTTTGGGCAGCTCTGGTTTGGGTGTCTCCTTCACCGGTTCTTTGGCTGCAGGAACAGAAATCTCCTTTTTCTTTGTTTTACCCGCATCAAGGTCGATTTTGCCCACAACTTTTATATCAAGTGCAGCTCCACCGATTTTGGCAGTTGGCATGCTGAAATCCTCATCTTCATCGTCGTCGGGCGTAGTGGCCTTGATGTCGTCGATGG
>JBDHYT010000025.1:0-13816 GCA_039811485.1 Marinilabiliaceae bacterium
GAGAGGTGTAGAGTCGCGAAATTACTTCACGCAGATGTATTTCGACGTTCCATGGTGCTCCGGGATAGTTATACAGATAGAGCATGTGCTGGATAGGCTGGTTTCCGTGTGCATAGTTGCCTGTATTGGCAATCTGCATTTCACGGATTTCGTGGATTGGGAAGCCGTAATATGAGTCGTCGAAAGCAGGAGGCATTGCAAATACGGTATCAAGCATAGCAACAAAGGCATCATTACCGCCCATTAGGTTTTTCAGTCCCTCGATATCCTGGAAAACCGACCATGTGTAGTGCAGACTGTTACCCTCGGTAAAGGCATCGCCCCATTTCAGAGGGTTGAATGGGCTCTGAAATGTGCCATCCTCATTGCGTCCGCGCATTAATCTTGTTTCCGGGTCAAATACATTTTTGTAGTTCATCGCTCTGTGAGCAAACAGGTCAATCTCCTCCTGTGGTTTGTTCAACTCTTTGGCAAGCTGCCATATACAGAAGTCGGCATAGGCATATTCAAGCGTGCGTGCCGTATTTTCGTGAATACCAACATTGTATGGGATATAACCAAGTTTGTTGTAGTAGTCGTATCCGTATCGTCCTACCGAAGTTACCTGTGGGAGATATCCGTTGGTGTTTTTGATAACCGCTTCATATAGCTTTTCGATATCATATCCGCGAATGCCTTTCATGTATGAATCGGCAATGAGCGATGCTGAGTTTGAACCAATCATACAGCCACGGTGACCGGGACTGGCCCATTCCGGCAGCCATCCGCTTTCGTTGTATGTGTTAACCAGGCCCTGCATTATTTCGCTGTTAAGCTCAGGATACATCAGGGTGAAGAATGGGAATACAGCTCTGAATGTGTCCCAGTAACCGTTGTCGGTGTACATTGGTCCGGGAAGTACCTCGCCGTTGTAGGGGCTGTAGTGAACCATCTGGTTGCTGGCATCAAACTCATGAAACATACGCGGGAAAAGCATTGTACGGTACAGGCATGAGTAGAAAACGCGCTGGTCGTCGAGCGAACCGCCCTCAACCTTAATACGGCTCAGTTCATTGTTCCATGCTGTGCGCGCCTTCTCTTTAACCTGATCAAATGTCTGATTTCCGACTTCACGGCTGAGATTCAGTTCTGCCTGCTCAGGACTTATGAATGATGATGCAACCTTTACGGTTACTTTTTCGCCACGTTTGGTTTTAAATCCTGCTATAGCTCCAACATGGTCACCTTCGGCAAACTTATTGTCACCATTCAGTTTTTTATCCTTCCACGTCTGTGTTACTTCAAAATCCTTATCAAACACAGCAACAAAATAGTTGTGAAAATTATCGGGTACTCCGCCACTGTTGTTACGACAATATCCTACTATTTTCCTCTCTTCAGGAATGAATTTCACCATCGAGCCACGGTAAAAACCATCCAGCAGAATGTATGAATTGTCATTATCAGGGAATGTAAACTGAAATACTGCTGCACGCTCAGCAGGTGTAATCTCCACAGTAACATCGTGGTCGGCCAGATAAACCGAGTAGTAGTGGGGTTTGGCCACTTCTGATTTGTGCGAAAACCATGATGCACGCTCTTCCTGGTCAAACTTCAAATCGCCGGTTACTGCCATTAGCGAGAAGGCTGCATAGTCGTTAATCCAGGGGCTTGGCTGGTGTGTCTGCTTGAAGCCCTTGATTTTGTAGCTTTTGTAGGTGTATCCCCAGCCGTCACCCATATTGCCTGTCTGAGGTGTCCAGAAGTTCATACCCCAGGGCATTGCTATGGCCGGATAGGTATTTCCGTTTGACAAAGCAAACTCAGAGTCGGTACCCATCAGAGTGTTAACCAGTTCGAGAGGCTCGTACGACTGCTCCTTTGCTGCCTGCTGTGACTGGCAACATCCCTGAAGCATTGTCAGGGATGTGCCGATAATCATAATAAGGCCCGCAAGGCTTAATTGTGAATATCTCATGTTATTGGAATAAACGGTTTAATTAATTGTAAATCATCGATTGTGGACGGTCTTCAGGCTTGGCTCCGAACTCCTTGTTTGGAGTGCTTCCCATCTCAAACACCAGTTCGCCGCCTTTCATGATATCGCTATATCTGATGTACGATTTGGTGTATGGCTGACCGTTAAGGGTAACCGACTGTATATAAATATTGGTGCTGCTGTTGTTGTTTGCCTTAATTGTGAATGTGCGTCCATCCTTAACTGCAATTTCGGCTTTGTCAACTGCTGGGCTTCCGAATACAAATATTCCGGCAGCAGGGTTAACAGGATACATGCCCATTGACGAAACAATGTACCAGGCCGACATCTGTCCTGCATCTTCGTTACCCGACAGGCCGTTTGGTTCATCAAAATAAAGGGTGCTTAACACTTCTCTAACCTTTTCGGCAGTTTTCCACTGCTCTCCGGCAAATGCATAAAGGTATAGTGTGTGGTGGCTTGGCTCGTTACCGTGTGCATACTGGCCAATCAAACCGCTGATGTCGGGTGACGCATCACCTTCGAGTGCCGAATCAACAACAAACAGGCTGTCAAGCTTTTGAGCAAAAGGCTTATCACCGCCCAGAAGGCCGATAAGACCCTCCACATCCTGAGGTACCAGCCACAGATACTGCCATCCGTTTCCTTCGCAGTAGTCATCATCGCGGTGGCTTGAGTGGAATGGGCTGAATGGCTCTCTCCACGCACCGTTTGTAAACTTACCACGCATGAACCGGGTAACAGGATCGAAATACTGTACATAAGATTTAGTACGTTTCATAAAGTATTCGTAATCATCGTTGTGTCCCAGATCTTTGGCCATCTGGGCAATACACCAGTCATCAATGGCATATTCCATTGCTTTTGCAACACTCTCAACCTCTTTATCTGCAGGGATGAAGCCAAGCTCTTTAAGGTGATTCACACCAAATTCATCAACCATTGCTGATGCTTTAACTGCATCATAAGCAAGGTTTTTATCAAAACCATTATATCCTTTAAAGTATGCATCAACAACCACGGGAACACCACTGTAGCCAACCATCGTATTGGTTTCGCACCCCATGAGATGCCACACGGGAAGTTTGCCCTGCTGCTGGTAAATTGCCAGCATAGAGTTAATCATGTCGTTCACTCTCTCCGGCTGGGTGATTGTGAACAGCGGATGTGCTGTGCGGTAAGTATCCCATAATGAGAATACCGAGTAGTTTTCGAAGCCGGGCGCAGCGTGCTCTTTGCGGTCGGTGCCAAGGTAGCTTCCATCGGCATTGTTGTATAGTGACGGCAGTATCATACTGTGATACAAGGCGGTATAAAATGTGCGCAGCACCTTGATGTCTTTCGACTCAATTGTGATTTTATTAAGTTCGCTATTCCATGCACTTTGGGCATCATTTTTAACTTTTGCAAAATCCCAGTGGTTAAGTTCAGCTACAAGGTTCTCCTCTGCCGATTTACTGCTTGTGGGTGAAAGAGCTGTTTTGACCATCAGCTCACCGTTGCCTTCAAACTCAATGATTGCAGTCTGATTCTCCTTGCCATATTTATCCTTAAGGATATCGTTTTTGATATATTTTATCGAAACTATGGGTTTTGAGAAGACTGTATGGTAATATAGGCGTTGGTCAACGGCCCAGCCTTTCGAGTTACGGAATCCCTCGATGGTATTGTCGCCGGTTTGTGTGATTGCCCCGTCAGTAAATCTGTCCCAACCGGTGCCGGCAATATTATCGATAACAAGGAATGAGTTTCCCTCTTTTGTGAAGTTATATTTATGAAATCCAACACGTTTGGTGGTTGTCATTTCAGCAGTCACTCCCAGTTCGTTAAGTTTTATTGAGTAGTAACCAGCTTCGGCAACTTCATCAGCATGGGTATATTTTGTAAGCCAGTTCTGGTAGTATTGCGATGGTGTATTTACATCCCAGTCGGCAGCAACAGGCATAATCAGAATGTCGCACAAATCACCAATTCCTGTTCCGCTGAGGTGAGTGTGGGTAAATCCCATCAACAGTGAGTCGGAGTGATGGTAGCCCGAACACCAATCCCAGCCTTGTGTAGGGTTGGTAGGCCCCAGCTGAACCATTCCGAAAGGAACACTCGCACCAACAAATACGTGGCCGTGTCCGCCGGAGCCGATCATCGGATCAACATAAGTGAGCAGATTTTTCTCTTTGTGTTTTTCTTCAGTTGTGCAACTGCTAAAGAATAAAGCGGGAAGCATTACCAATAATAATCCTAATGCTTTGATTCCATTAATTCTGATCATATTATCGATTTTAAATTGAATAATTAAATTAAAAAATGTTTTCAGAAAGATATGGGAAGGGGATTAACAAGCCGATTAATTTCAGATTAATATACAAAAAAACACATTAATTCATCTGAAAACTAACCTTTTTAACAATTGGCATGCAAATATAGCTAAAACAAATCAATGTTTTCAGGTGTTGAATAGAGTACCATTAAACTGATGTTTAAATAGATTAATTATTTTTGAAAAAATATTCTACAAAGCATGATATCTGGAAAAATTTTCGACTATTTGAGAGATCTGGCAGTCAATAATAATCGTGAGTGGTTTAACGACAACAAGAGATTATATACAGAGGCTCGAGGTGAATTTGAAGAGTTTGTGGCTCGTTTTATTTCGATGGTTTCCGCCATCGACCCATCGGTGGGTAATCCTACTGTTAAGGATTCTATTTTCAGGATTAATCGCGATGTGCGTTTCAGTAACGACAAACGGCCCTATAAACGCAACTTTAGTTGTTTCGTTGCTAATGGCGGGAAAAAGAGCGTTCTGCCCGGTTATTATATTCAACTGGAGCCGGGAGCTTCATTCTTTGGGGGCGGTTTGTGGTGTCCGGAGGCCGATATGTTGAAAAAAGTGCGCGCAGAAATTTCGTTTTTCCCCGAAGATTTGGAGGCAGTGCTAAACAATAGCACGTTCAAAACCATGTTTGGCGGGTTGCGCCCCGATAAATTGAAATCGGCACCCAAAGGTTTCGCCAAAGATCATGAAGCCATTGAACTCATCAAATACAAATCGTTTACGGTTGACAGGAATTTTGCTGATGAGGAGTTTCAGTTGCCTGGTTTCGAATCAGAACTTAAGAAATCTATTGAGGCACTCTTCCCGTTAAATACATTTCTTGTAAGAGCTATTGAGGCTCCCGAAGAGGAGAAGATAGAATTTTGAAGGATGTTTAATTTGGTAGGCTATAAAGGATTGGGTGTTTTTTGTAAAATTGTAATATATTGGTGATATATAAGCAAGTTATGAGTAACACAAAAATCTCTATCCGTTTTTTTGATAACCGGGAAGTTCGTGCCGTTTGGGATGAGGAAAATGCCAAATGGTGGTTCTCAGTTTTGGATATTGTGGGCGTTTTGAATGAGGAGAGCGACTACTCAAAGGTTCGTAACTATTGGAAATACCTAAAAGCCAAGCTTAAAAAAGAGAATGTTCAACTGGTTAGTGCCACTACCCAGTTGAAATTAGTTGCTCCCGATGGCAAAAGACGTTTAACAGACACTCTTGATAGCAATGGAGTTACCGAATTGGCCAGGCATTTCCCCAATAATAGGGCAATGAAATTCCTCGATTGGTTTCTCTATAGCGACAATAGCATTGATGGTCAGAGTAAGAAGAAGGCATACACACTTTTTGAAGGAAATATTCTCGATAGCATAGAAGTGGGCACCGCCAGGGGTTTGCAACAAATACACGCATATCTTTTTGGTGGGCTATACGATTTTGCCGGTAAAATCCGTCAAAAGAATATTTCGAAGGGCGGATTTCAATTTGCTGTGTCGCACTTCCTTGGGGAGACTTTAAGGCAGATTGAGGATATGCCCGAAACTACCTTTGACGAGATTGTTGATAAGTACATTGAGATGAATATTGCGCATCCATTCATGGAGGGTAACGGCCGTAGCACCCGTATTTGGCTCGATTTGATGCTGAAAAAGCAGTTACAATATTGCATTGACTGGAGTAAAATTGGCAAACGTGATTATATGAACGCAATGATGCTGAGTCCCACAAAAAGTGAGTTTCTGAAGTACCTTATAAAAAATGCGCTAACCACCAAAATCAATGACCGCGAAATGTTTATGAAAGGCATCGACTACTCCTATTATTATGAGGAGAATGAGTAGGGAAATAAAGTCTTTACGAGAAAGTTTCAATCGAAACACTTAACCCGCCCTCTTGCAAAATCCATAGAGCTGTTTGGCCGGTTTCGTTCAACTGCGGACTCAATTCATGCCCGTTGGGCAAAACGAGACCGCTGTTATTAGAGCCTGGGCTTTTTTCTTTGTGTCAATCAAATAATATTTATTTTGCATTCTGAGTAATTGTCACCCTATCAAAATAATCCCCTGCTTCAAGCCCAATTGTCATAATCCTTTTAACATTCAAGGGATTTTCATCCAATTTTATAAAAAGAGTATTCTTATCTCGTCGCTCAACAACAAAACAATCATGCTTAATAGAATAGTTATTAGCCTGTAGATCAACATTGCTAAAGTCATAATAATTTACATTATTAACGGAAATATCAGTTATCCACCACCAACTACCTCCAGTTTTTATTATAACTGAATCGCAAGAAGAAATAAATTCAACTGATTTTTTCGATAATTTGATAATATCATCCCAATCACCATCTTTCCTTTTAGAGCAGGAATACAAAATGATTATACAAAATATCAAATTTAAAAGTAATAGTCTTTTCATATTTTTAACATTTCTAAAAACTTCATTCGACATCGATTTGGTCGTTTCTAGCCTTGGCCCTAACGGGTAGTGTAGCATTAGGGCGGATTGTGGGCAAATCTCCTTTCAAGCCGTTATATGGTTGATG
The DNA here is from genome assembly GCA_039811485.1 of Marinilabiliaceae bacterium. GTDB lineage: Bacteria > Bacteroidota > Bacteroidia > Bacteroidales > Marinilabiliaceae > JAGPIS01. The sequence goes on from JBDHYT010000025.1 coordinate 6,850, forward strand.
CGGGGACTGAACCTTGCAGAACGTGCCTCACCTGCCATTAATGCTACACAATGTTGTGGTGCGTTTTTCTTTATGCGGTCTTTGGGTTTATTTGAATCTGTCCACCAATTGCTCTTAATACTTTCATAATTGTCTCAAATTGAGGTTTTGCTCCGTCCGATAAAGCTTTGTATAAACTTGGTCGGCTTAATCCGGTTTCTTGAGCAATTTTGGTCATACCAATTGATTTTGCAACATGTCCAATAGCTGTAATAACATCAGATTCGTTTCCTTGTGCTAAAACAGTATTAAGATATTCTGCAATCATTTCGTTACTATCTAAATAGTCAGCTATATCAAATTTTGATGTTTCCATTTCTCTATTTTTTTAGTCGTTTTAAAATCTCTTTTGCCTTTTCAATGTCTTTTTGTTGAGTAGATTTGTCACCCCCAATGAGCAGAATAATAATTTTTCCGTCAGATTCTTTCAAATATACCCTGTATCCTTTAGCATAGTCAATTTTCAATTCACGAATGCCATCTCCAACAGGTTCGCAGTCGCCAAAGTGCTCGTCGGTCTCAATTTTTTGGATGCGAAATAATATTTTGGCTTTAGCTTTTAAATCTTTCAGTTTTCTAAGCCATTTGTCAAATTCGTCTGTTTTCTCAATTATACACATCCATCAAACTGTATTCATTTAGATACAAACTTATGCAATCTTTTCTATTTATGAAAGTCTTAATTTAAAATTCGTAAGTTAAAATCGATTTATATTGTACTCTGGATGTATCTCTTAAAATGCACCGCTAACTCGTATATATACGCTCAAATATAGTACTTTTTATGAATTGTTTTAACCATTATTATCTTGTTTCAAACTACCCCAGCGGACTTTTTACGCGCTCTACAAGTGGCAGGCTGATAGGCGAATATATCATTGTGGTTTTTATGTCTTTATGCCCCAGTAACTGCTGAACATATCTAATGTCGGTGCCGGCCTTTAAGAGGTGAGTGGCAAAACTATGCCTTAAACTATGCAAACTTCCCTGTTTTGATAATCCATTTTTTTCCATTACGCTTCTCATTATGCTCTGCACACTCCTTGCACTATAAGGCATTAAATGAATTTTTTTCTCACTCATCAATATCCCGTTCCATTTTCTGGGTTATTACTTCACTTAGTCGCAGGGCGGCTCCATAAATAATCATAATTAGATATCGGGATGGGATACAAGGGTTTTTATTCCTCTGTATTTTAGTGAGTTATACTTGTAATAACAAAAAAACCTCATCATTTCTGACGAGGTTTTTTTGTGGTGCCACCAGGAATCGAACCGGGGACACAAGGATTTTCAGTCCTTTGCTCTACCAACTGAGCTATGGCACCATTGTGTTTGTCTTTCGTTTTTGACGTTGCAAAAGTAGATAAAAGATTTATTGTCTCCAAGTATTTAATGATAATTTTTTTCATTAAATATTACTGATGGAGATAAACAACTCACAATCTTCGCCTTGCTCCTCTCACTGCCTGCTCAGTCCACGGGTTGTCGGGCCATACATGTTTTGGATAACGGTTACGGAGTTCTTTCCGTACTTCAAAATAGGCATTATCCCAGAAACTGCGAAGGTCGGAGGTTACCTGCACGGGTTTAAATCCGGGAGATAGCAGATGCATCAGCAATGGCATTTCGCCACCATTCACCCTTGGTGTCTCTGCCAATCCAAAAACCTCCTGTAGTCTTACTGCAAGCACCGGCTGCGCCCCATTTGCCTGATACTGAATCTTTATCTTAGATCCACTTGGCACCTCTATGCGCTCCGGAGCAAGCACTTCAAGCTGTTGCTGAAGCGAATAATCCAACGCAAACTGAAGAACCTCCTTCAGGTTTATCTTTTTCAGATCATCAGCCTTGGTAACATTATCAAGATACGGCAGAAGCCACTCACGACAGTTCTCTTTTAAATTTCCGGTACTCACATCGGGCCAGTTTTCATCAGGATGCCACTTCCGAAGACTCAACACCCTATATTGCCACTGCTCAACCTCATCATTAAAATCAAGAAGCGATTCGCCATCCTTAGTCACGGCATCGCATATTGCAGCAGTAATAAGTTCCCTGTCAGGCGATGGCAATGGCTTGGTTTGCAACACAATACTACCTATCCGCAACTCCCTGTGCGCAACAACTCCACCTCTTCTCCTGTCCCACTCTATCACATCACGCTCTTTTACAAGTGGTTTCAGGTCTTGCGGATTGAGCGGCGATGCCATAAAAATTTTCCCAAGTCCGTCGCGTGCGTCACAGTGTGCCACTGCCAGCCACGATTCATAGGCAAGATCGTCCTGATGACCGGCCGTAACTATGCTGCCATTGGATAGCTGAAACTGGGCATTATTGCCGGGGCGTGCACAAGCAATCCGCTCAGGATAGGCATGTACAAGCAGATAACCTGTCTCAAAAACACTTACGGGACCGTTGTCGGCCTTAGCTCCAAACATATCGCGATACGATGCCGCAACTTTTTCAATCCGTTCAAAAGCCCGGTTTTCGTTCTTCTGGTTACGGTAACGCCGCAACGCTTCTATTCTGATATTGATATCGATACCCGTTTCGCGAGGCATCGGGTCACGCTCTTCGAGAACTGCTGCAATATCGGCTGCCAGCGGAATCGTACCCGACTCTTCGGCACAGATAAGCATGTGGGCAATACGCGGATGACAAGGCAGTTTCTGCATCCTGCGGCCATAATCGGCAATCCGCCCATCACTCAGTGCATCAAGCGAATGTAACAGTTCGGATGCCTGAATAAGCGCACCTTTGGGTGGCGGCGTAAGCCATGTCATTGCCGAAATATCTGTAACACCCCACACTGCCATATCGAGAACTAACGAAGCAAGATCTGCCTCCTCTATTTCGGGTGTACGGTGGGCAGCCAGCCTCTCCTGATCGGCACGGCTCCACATACGGTAACAGACTCCCGGACCAAGCCGCCCGGCACGTCCTGCCCGCTGATCGGCCATATCGCGCGAAATTACCACCGTCTCCAACTTCGACAACCCGGTAGAAGGATTAAACTTCATAGTCCGTCCAAATCCACAGTCCACCACAACACCAACACCTTCGATAGTAAGTGATGTTTCGGCTATTGATGTGGCAAGCACCACCTTGCGCCTGCCGTTTCTGTCGGGCATAATGGCTGCATACTGGCGGTTTTGCGGCAACTGGCCATACAAAGGATGAATCTGAACATCACCGGCAGATGACCTGAGCAACGATTCGCATTTTTTGATCTCACCTTCACCAGGCAGAAAAGCCAGAACATCACCTTTCTGCTCCTTTAGTGCACGAAGAACAACCCTTGCAGTAAGTTCGGGCATCAGCATCTCATCACGCTCGCCGGTATAGATTATATCAACAGGATATTGCCGCCCCGGACTGTCAACGACGGGAGCATCAAGCAGTTTTGACAAACCGGGCATATCGAGTGTAGCCGACATCACCACAATACGCAGATCGGGCCGTAAAACCTGCTGCGCTTCACGGCAAAGAGCCAGTGCAACATCGGCAAAGAGACTCCGTTCATGGAACTCATCAAAAATAACCATCCCAACACCTTCGAGCGAGTTGTCACTCTGCAGCATACGGGTCAGAATACCTTCGGTAATAATCTCAATCTTTGTTTTGCCACTGGTGCGATTTTCAAACCTGATGCGGTATCCGACTGATTCCCCCACCTTTTCGCCTATCATATCGCTCATCCGTGCAGCGATTGAACGTGCAGCCAGCCGGCGGGGTTCAAGCATAAGTATCTTGTCGCCGCCAAGCCACTCCTCGCCTGCAAGTGCAAGAGGAAGCAGGGTACTTTTGCCTGCACCCGGCGGAGCACTAACAATGAGAGTATTGTTATCCTTCAGTTTTTCCCTTATCTCAGGAACAACCTCAGCAACAGGCAGATTATATGACAAATAATCGAAAGTCAAAGTTTGATTGTATGTATGAAATATTTAATTAACAATATCACTTATAGAACCGTTTCATCTCCTGCATAATATGGTTTGCAAGCGGTGCATTGAGTTTTGCTCCGGGAATATCGTTCAACTGCTGATCGGTAATAGTGTACGACCCGTTAAAGTTTACGCTGGTAATCCTGTCGGGCTCAATAATTCCGTAGTTATCATGACTCCCAACAATAAGCCACTCACGATCTGAAACATCAGTGAGGTTTTTCCCTATACTGTATTCATAAAGAGGTGATTTGCAATGCAGAACATCCTGCATCAGTGTGGGCACAATATCGTAATGGCTTGTCCAGTGATTATAAGTTACATGTTTACCTCCCGGTTTATGTATCATAAACGGGATATGCATCTGGGCAGCAGAGTAGTTGCTGTTATGTCCCCAGAAATTTTTCCGGTTTTCATTAAACTCCTGGCTATGATCTCCGGTAATAATCACCCAGCTCTTTTCGAGCATACCGCTTTCGCGCAGATTATCAAGCACCTTACCTATCAATCCGTCGAGGTAGTTGGCCGAATTTTTATAGAGATTAACAAACGGTGCCGGATCCATTTCGTTATTCAGCTTATGGTACTGTGCATAATCCCACGCCGGCTGAAACGGCCCTTTAAACCACAAAGGATGCGATATGGCATGAAGCATATCGTAAAACAGAAAACTAAAAAGAGGCTTCTCTTTATCTTTTTCCCTGTCGGCCAACCACTTAAAGGTTATTACCGAATCTCGCTCAAATGCCGTAGCACCTTCGGTAGTGAGGGTAATATCCTTCACATTGGTAAATATTGTCTTATCAAAAGCAGGATTGGTAAGTGTTGCACTTGGATAGGTCTCTATTTTATAATCCCTCTTCAGAAGTTCGTCAAACAATATTGGCGATGTGCGTGAGGCCAGAAATGCATCCCAATAGATTCCGGGTAATCCGTAAAATATTGAAAATAACCCTGTTCTCGTCCCATTGCTTCCACTGTAATGATAATCATACACTTCGCACTCCTTAGAAAAGTTATAGACATTGGGCATAGCCACCGAATCGAACGTACATACGTTCCATGAGTCGATGAGAATAAGAATTATATTGGTTTTAGCATCCGAATCGGCAAACTCGAGAGGTTGCTGCGGATAGTTCAGATAGCCGTTTTCGCTGCCCACTGACTCAAGTGCCTCATTTTCGGGAGCTGTTACCCCAAACTTTGCCATAAGCGATTTACCTGTAGCAGGAAAAAACAACGGATAGTAACGTGATGATTTGGTTATCGACACTTTTCCTGATGCATCGGCCCAGATATGGGTGAGATGAACAAATACAAGCGACAGCACCAGCGATAGGACAATCCATCTTTTAATTCCCGATTTAAGGCTCCACTCAGCCTTAAAAACCAGATGAGCAACATAAGTCATAAGTGCCACCAACAGCAGCACCAATATAACCAATACTGCATAATAGAAGCCGTTGAACTCGAACACCTGGCTTCCTCCACTCGAGAAGAGCATCTCGAGTACAAAACTGTTGATATGAAAGCGGTACAGGTCGTAAACAAACGTATCGGCCAGTAAAACAAGAATAATCAGAGACGCAATAATACCACTCCACAATTTGGCCAGCCACTCATGCGGAAAAAGAAGCACGACGGGTATGTATAGCACTACAAAAGGGACTATTGCCAACAACATGAAATGGCTAACCGTGGCGATAGTGACATAAAACATTGCCAACAATCCATCCAAGTCATCGATATACTTAATATACCGCATTGAAATTAGAAGTAATGGAATTGTCAATGCCAGAAAGAACCAAAACCCGCGCCGGATAAGTTGCAATCTTCTATCCATAGTACATAATTATTTATTAGCATATACAAAACAATAAACCCGCCTACACACCGAAATATGTAGGCGGGTTTATGTACCCGGAGCGGGACTTGAACCCGCACAGCCGCGAAGCCACAGGATTTTAAGTCCTGCGTGTCTACCGATTCCACCATCCGGGCAGACAAGAGCGGAAAACGAGACTCGAACTCGCGACCCCAACCTTGGCAAGGTTGTGCTCTACCAACTGAGCTATTTCCGCAGTTTTGCTGACACTGTCGTTTCATTGATTCAGCGGTGCAAAAATAGGTAATATTTTCAATTCTGCAAATAGTTTATTGAAAAAATTATCAGAAAAAAAGCAGAAATAAACTAAACTACTACAATTCAACCTATTCGAAAAAGGAATAAAATAACAACTACACCATCAAGACCAAGCGACAAAAAAGAAACACACTACAAGGAATACCACATTAAGGCAGAAAAAATAATCGTTGGTCAAATTCCTATTTACATAGTAATAGGATTGGTATAAATTGTATTTTTTTAAAACCCTTGAAAAATGAAAACTAATCTATACCATATTACAATTCTTTGGTTCTTTTCTTTAGTTACTGTTGTGGCACAAAACCTGCCTACAATAGATGCAATTGCAAATCAGACAACAACAGAAAACAGTGCTCCTTTAGTGATTAACATAGGCGGCATCACTTCCGGCGGCGACTCGGACCAGACGGTAACTGTGGGCGCTAACATCACCGCAGGCGACAATATAGCAACTTTAAGTGTTGACTACACCTCGCCTGGTACAACAGCCACACTTACAATAACCCTTAATCCAAACCAGTGGGGCATATTCACCGTAGGCGTAACAGCAACCGACCCGGATGGCAGCACATCAGTAAGCTTTCAGGTAACCGTCAACAGAGCCAATCAGCCACCAGTGGCAGTGAATGACTCCCATTCAACCAACCACAATGCCACACTTACAGTAAATGCACCCGGAGTGTTGATTAATGATACCGACCCGGAAAATAATCCTCTTACTGCTGTATTAGGAAACAATGTGCAGCATGGAACCCTGACTTTAAATGCTAATGGAGGCTTCGTTTACACTCCAACACTTGGATATAATGGGCCTGACACATTTACATATTTTGCT